>JAPPLB010000060.1 GCA_028819575.1 Bryobacterales bacterium
AAGCGGCGCGCGCCTCGTCCTGACGGCCCTCTCACCCACTTCGCCTCGCCACGTGATGAGAAATACAGGCTAGAATGAGGCGCCATGCTCGGCCAAGTCGAGGCGGTCGACCTCGTCAAGGAATTCCGCACATTCAAGCGTAAGGAAGGTCTTTGGGGTGCTGTCCAAGACCTGTTCTCCCGCGAGTACACATCGCTGCGCGCCGTCGACGACGTGTCATTCCACATCACGCCCGGCGAGATGGTCGGTTACATCGGCCCGAATGGTGCGGGCAAGTCCACAACCGTCAAGATGCTCACCGGCATTCTTGTTCCGACCTCGGGCGAAGTGCGCGCGAACGGCTGCGTACCCTACCGCGAGCGTATGGCCTATACCCGCACCATCGGAGCCGTGTTTGGCCAGCGAACGCAACTTTGGTGGGACATTGCCGTCGTTGAATCCTTTCGCTTGCTGAAGCGCATCTACGATGTCAGTGACTCGGACTACGAGGCTCGCATGGCGCGGTTCGACGACATTCTTGCCATCAATCGCTATTTGCATCAACCGGTCCGCAAGCTCAGCCTCGGGGAGCGCATGCGTTGCGACATGGTGGCGGCGCTGCTCCACAACCCTCCCTTGCTGTTTCTCGATGAGCCGACGATCGGGCTTGATCTGCTCGCGAAAGAAAACATCCGGCAGTTTCTCAAAGAAGTCAATCGTGAATACGGGACGACCATCCTGCTGACGACACACGATCTTTCCGACATCGAGGAGCTGTGCAGCCGACTGATGATCATCGATCACGGTCATATTCTGTTTGATGGTCCGCTCGACGAGCTGAAGCGTATGCTCTGGCGTCAAACGCAAATCAAGTTCGAGCTCAAGGACGTGGCGCAAGGGACGGCGATCGAGACGTTCAAGTTGCCCGGCGTCGACAAGGAGCGCCTTGACGAACTCACCTACCGGTTCTCTTTCGATCGCGAGGATTTCACTTCGGGTGACGTCATCCGCCGCGTAGTCTCCACGGCTGAAATCAGGGATATCTTCATCGAGGAGGAATCGATCGAAGAGATCGTCAAGCGCATCTATACCGGCAGCACGCTCCCCGCGATGCAACAGCGATGACGGCTGCCCTCGCCCTCTCTCGCCAACTGGGCGACCTGCTGGAGTTCTCGCGCATCGGCTTCGTCAACATCCTGGCGTTCCGGCTGCGCTATTACACCGGCATCGTCACCTATCTAATCAACGTCACGGTCTATTACTTCATTTGGAAGGCGCTCTACGCCACCGACCCCGACTTCGCCGCCGGGTTCACGTTCGCCGAGATGGTGACATACGTTTCGGTGGGTTGGGTGATCCGTTCGGTCTATTTCAACAACATCGATCAGAACATTTCCTATGAGGTGATTGAGGGCAAGATCGCGATGTCACTGTTGAAACCCGTCAGCGTTCAGACCATGCAGATGGGCCGCGCGTTGGGCGAATCCGCCTTTCGCCTGGTGATGCTTACCATCCCGGCTGGCATCGTAATCTCGCTCGTTTTTCCAGTGCAAGGGCCGGCAAGCGCAATGCACTTCGGGTTCTTCTTGATCTCGCTCGCCGCGAGCATCTTGCTGACGGGTGCTTTGAACTTCATCGTCGGCACGTTCGCCATTCGCATGAAGTCGATCCTGGGTTTGCTGCGCGCCAAGTACTTCGTCTTCGAGCTATTGTCGGGACTGCTCGTTCCCATGACGATGTTCCCCGACACATTGCAGAAGATCGTCGCCTATTTACCTTTCCAGCACATCGCGTATACACCGTTGCGCCTCTATCTCGGCAAGCTCAACGAAAGCGATATCTATGATGCCCTGGCCCTGCAGTATCTGTGGATCATCTCGTTGGCCGTCTTCGGAGCCTGGTTCTGGAATCTGATGGTCCGCAAGGTGACAATCCATGGAGGGTAGTCGTGTGGAGGTCGTAGCAGGGAGCTTGGTTTGCCCCAACCGGTGACGGCTTTTTGCAGAGGGTTTGAATAAGGCGCCGGACGACGCCTCTCGCAGAGTGACCGCAGGTTGTCCCGCTCTATGCCTTCGGGTGAGAACGATCGTACACTTCCATCAGATCTTTGAATGAAAGCTGCGTGTATTTCTGCGTTGTAGAGAGGCTGGCATGACCGAGCAACTCTTGGATCGATCGAAGGTCCGCGCCGTCGGACAACAAGTGAGTCGCAAACGCATGCCGCAAAGAGTGCGGATGCAAGTCGGGGTCTCCGGAGAAGAGCAGGGCATATCGTTTCACGATGCGCTCGACGCTGCGGGAGGACAGCCGCCCTGCCCGCATGTTCAATAGCAGGGCTCGTTGTTCGACATGACCACGGGCCTGCAGGTAAGCTCGCACAGCCTCGTCGGCGCGTTCACCAAAGGGGACCAAACGTTCTTTGCGGCCTTTTCCCCGAACCCGGATCCAGCGCTCGGAGAAGTCCAGGTCTTCGATGTTCAGACCGACGAGTTCACTCACCCGCAGGCCACAGCCATACAACAGCTCGAAGATGACCCGGTCTCGGACTGCGGAAGCGTCCGAGAGTTTGGTCTTGCGCGGCGGCTCACCCGAGAGACTCGCGGGAATCGAGTCCACGAGCGCGTTGGCTTGCTCAGCCGTCATGACCGCAGGCAGCCTCTGGGGAGTTTTGGGCATCGAAACGAGCTTGGCTGGATTCGAAGGGATTTCTCCCTGTTGGTGCAGAAACTTGAAAAAGGCCCGCAGAGACGAAAGCTTCCGCGAGACCGAGCGGTTCGCATTGCCGCGATCAAAGCAGTGCGCCATGAATTCCCGCAGAAGCAGCGGATCAACTTCAGAAGCCGTCGGAGGCTCGGTTCCTGCAGGGCTCAGGTAGGAACGGAACTGTTCCAGATCGGCCCCGTAGTTTCGAATCGTGTGCTGAGAGAGATTTGCCCGTCGAAGCGAATCGAGAAACCTCCCGATCTGCTCCGCAAGAGTAGGGGGTCTATGAGGCGACGGGGGCATGCGCCTCCAGGAAACAGGAAAGCTCTTCGAGTCCGCGTTGACACTGTCGGCGCCGCCGCGCCTTCTTGTCGAGGCGATGGCGGCTTGCCTCTTCGGGCGGAAGCGGCGGCAGAAGATCGAAGGTAATGTTGGCCGGCTGATAGTTGTCCGGGTTTGCGCCCGAGATATAGGCGGCCAGCGAGCCGTGGGCCGTGGGGCGCGGCCAGGTCAGTGGGTCCGCTCCGTCTGCCAAGCGCGTGGCGTTGCGGCCCGCCATCAGTCCTGTCGCGATGGATTCCACGTAGCCTTCCACTCCCGAGAGCTGTCCCGCAAAGAATATATTCGGATGCGATCTCAGATGCAGGGAACCGGTGAGCAGAGCCGGAGCATTGATGTATGTGTTGCGATGGATTTGACCGTAGCGCAGGAATTCAGCTCGTTCCAAGCCCGGAATCAACCGCAGAATGCGCTTCTGCTCGCCGTACTTGAGATGGTTCTGGAAACCCACCAGGTTGTATGAATCCGCCCGCATGTCCTCTTGACGAAGTTGAACCACGGCATAGAACGATTCGCCCGTCCGCGGGTCCCGGAGGCCCACGGGTTTCATCGGACCGAATCGCAGCGTGTCAACGCCGCGGCGCGCGATCTCTTCGATCGGTAGACAGCCTTCAAAGTAGTTCGGGTTGTCGAAATCGTGGCCTCGATGCTGTTGTGCTTCAGTCAGAGCCATGTAGAACCGCTCATATTGCTCGCGTGTGAACGGGCAGTTGAGATAGTCGCCTCCGTCATTGACTGACTTGCCATAGCGGGAAGCCTGAAAGACAACCTCTCTATTGATTGTTTCGGCATCGACTATCGGGCTAATCGCATCGAAGAAGAACAACCGCTCCCTGCCCGTGAGCCGCACGATGGATGCGGCAAGCGCATCGCTGGTCAGCGGGCCGCTCGCGACGACAACGATGTCGTCGAGCGGTATCTCGGTGACTTCATCACGAACGACCTCAATGAGGGCCTCTTGCTCGATGCTCGCGGTGACGGCCTCGGCGAATGCCTCACGGTCTACTGCAAGAGCATGGCCTCCAGGGACACGGACACGGTCCGCGACGTTGAGGCACAGCGACCCCATGCGACGCAATTCTTCTTTGAGCAGCCACGGAGCAGAATAAGGAGTCTCGGTCTTGAGTGAGTTGCTGCAAACGAGTTCGCCCAGGTTGTTTGTTTGGTGGGCCGGTGTCGGGCGGGCCGGACGCATTTCATAGAGTCGGACTGGATGACCCGAGCGGGCCGCTTGCATCGCCGCTTCGGGACCAGCCAGTCCGCCACCGATTACGTGAATCACGCTCCTCACGATGACGACAGAAAACGCTGGAACTCCCATTGTAGGCAGTGTTGGTGCGTTCGTCGCCTCCGCAGGATGTCTTTCGCTCTTAGAAAAGGTCTGGTTATCGTTGATCAGGCCTGGGGCCAAAGCCCACGAGCGGGGCGGAGGTGACGCTGCTCAGTCCATTCGAAACCCTATGGACAGGGGCTTCGACAACCGATCCGGACTTTACAGCGATCACGGAGTGGCTTACGATAGGGAGGCGGGCATGAATAAAACATTTCTATGTATTTATGCTTTGCACCTGTCCGGCCGAGACACTCGTCCGGCTGGGATTTATAAGGAGGAGCATGGCTGAACGGAACAAACTTACACAGGCGCAGATCATTGCCAATTTGGCGGACAAGGTCGGCGTCAACAAGAAGGTAGTCAAACAGATTTTCGAGGAATTGGAACAACTGGCCGTGAAGGAAACGCAGCGTGCTGACGTTTTCGTTGTTCCCGGTCTCGGTCGCCTTGTACGAACCCGTCGGAAAGAGCGCATGGGCAGGAACCCGGCGACCGGACAAGCGATCAAGATTCCGGCGAAGAATGTCGTCAAGTTTCGACTTGCCAAGTCCGCGAAGGACGCGATCGTGCCTCCGAAGTAGCAGCGTCTCAGCAGTTTCCAAAAGGACAAAACCCCCTCCGGCCGGAGGGGGTTTCTTCTTGCCTGTATGCTTGGAGTCGCCCGTTGAATGACGGTACGAACGGCTAAGAAGGTCGAGGCGCTTCCTTCTTCTCCCCGGTGCTCGCCGTTTGCTTGTCTTCCTTCTTCATCGCGCTTTTGAATTCACGGATGCCTTCTCCGAACCCCTTGAAAATCTCGGGGATCTTGCGGCCGCCGAAAATCAACACGGCGATGAGCAGAATGATGATCAGTTCCTGCACGCCCAACGTTGGAATGATGAGCCCAAACGGAAGGTGTGAGGCATTCATTAACGGCATTCAAAGCCTCCTGTGGATCATTGTAGGAACACCGGGAAGGAGCGTCAAGGCGAGGTTTGAACGTCCCAGAGCCCCGACCCTGCTCTTGGAAACGGCCTTCTCGACTAGTTCACCCAATCGTCCTCGCGACCGTTTCGTTTCTTCATGTAGACCTGAAAACGCCGTCGGGCCCGGCGCATCTGCCACCGCCTGTAGCTCTCCATCCAATCGATATTCAGAAACTTCGGTCGATGACGGAGATAGAAGTAACCAAAGACCATTCCGCCGAGATGGGCATAGTGAGCGATGCCGCCTCCAGAGCCTGCCACTGCGGAGAGGAAGGCAATCACGCCCATAATCAGTACGAAGATGCGCGCCGGAATCGGGAACATCAGGAAAACGTAGATAGTCCGGTTCGGGTAAAGCAGCCCGAATGCCAACAGGACGCCGTATATTGCCCCTGATGCTCCGATCGTCGCGCCCGCTGTGTTCTCCCCCATAGCGAAGCGCGCCGTGACGTCGAGCAGACCGGCGCCGGCGCCGCAGACGAAGTAGAAGTGGAAGAACCTCCTCTTGCCCCAGTCACGCTCGAGATCGCTGCCGAACATCCAGAGCATCAGCATGTTGACGAGGATGTGACCGAACCCGGAAGGGCTGTGCAGGAAGAGGTAGGTGAATGGCTGCCAGAGTGCGCCGCGGACAACCCAATCCGGAATCAGGCTGAGGAAGTGGAATACCCATAGCAGGGAATTGATTCGCGTGTGGTAGCAGAGAAAGTAGATGACAAAGATGACGCTGTTTGAAATCAACAGCAGTTTGATGCCTTGCGGAACGATCCCGCCGAAGCCGAACTGCACGCGTGAATACTGCGTGTAACCGCCCATTCTGACGCTAGCCTGCGATGTTCATTAGCAGCATAGGACCTGCCGGGGATGAGGGTCAAACCGCAGGTAGTGCGTAAAAGTGCGCTATTGGCCCTCCATCAAATCGCATCCCGTCTGCACCCTCAAAAAAGTCGCCTGTCCCAATTGGCTCTTGGCTCTTCGATAAACGGTTCAATACTGGTTGACGGCTAAAAGGGGGAACGCTACGCTTAGTGGGGATTTTGTCGTGAGCTGTTACCGTCCAGCTCGTCACTATCTGCCGGCCGGTATTGTGGCTGCGTGCTTCGCGCTTTTTTCCGCTTGGTGCGGAACCCGCTGGTGGGTGGCCCTGATTCCCGCGGTATTGTTCGTTGCAAGTTCGCTTGTGCTTTGCTATCTCGGCACACGGCCGGCCCTCGAAGTGGACGATCGACAGCTCCGGATGGGGTCGCGGGGGTTCGCATGGGGAGAAGTCGTACGCATCGATTCAACGGCCTGGAGTTCACCGTTGATGCTGCGGATCAGTCTGCGTGACGGCAGACGGATTCGGCTGATCTATCCCGGGGATATCGAGTCATCGGGCCGGCTGCTGCGCCAGATGCGACGCGCCGCTCGTCAAGCCTTGATCGACGGACTGTCGTACAGTCAGTATTGGGGTGAGGTTCTCCCCGGGTCGAGTCAGCCGCAGCCTCGGGATCCGCCGCGTTATCGACTTCTGCGGCCCGAAGACGAGAGCGAAGTCGAGGAGATGTATCAGCGTCTACGGACAGTTGGCAGACTCGACCATCATCAATCCCGGGACGGACACCGGGATTGATGCCCCCATCATCCTCGTCAACAGTCCTTGGGGATATTACGGACACAACGGGTCGGAGTTCGCAATCCGATTTGCGGTGAAGCACCGAGCGCAGCCGGAAATCTTCGATCCCTTCCATATGGAAAGGCATTCCACCATGGAAGAGGCCCAAGGCGTCGATGCTGAGTTTCTTCGGAGCGGGATTAAGAAAGCGATTGTCCTCACATCGAATTACCACACCCAGCGGGAACGTCACATTTTCCACCAGCAGGGCGGCGGCGAGACCGAGTACCTTTTGGCCTCTGTTCCCAACCCGCGCTTCGAGCCTGATGGGTGGCGCTTCCGTGAGGGCAAGAAAGTGTTCTTACTACTGACCGTGAAGACCCTGAACGTCTGGGTCGAGTAAGATCACTCCTGGCAGGCATGATTTCGACGCTGCGGACACTTGTCCCCTACCTGATTCGGTATCGCTGGCGCTTTGCTGCAGGCACATGTGCTTTGCTGGCTACGAGCGTCTTCACCGTTGCGATTCCGGTCGTCATCAAGTTCAGCATTGATTCTCTGAATACCGATTTTGAGTCAGGCACGTTCGTCCAGTGGGTCGGGGTCCTATTGGCCCTCGCCCTTGTAAAGGTTATTTCCCATTATTGGATGCGCTGGACTCTGATCCGCGTCTCACGCGACATCGAGTTCGACTTGAGGCGGGACCTTTTCTCGAGTCTACTGTCGTTCTCCCAGCAGTTCTATCGCTCCTATCGCACAGGGGACCTGATGTCGCGCGCGACGAACGACATCGCAGCGGTCCGCTTGCTGCTCGGTCCCGGGATCATGTGCTCGGCGGAATTCCTTGTCGTTTTCTGCGGCGTTCTGGTCGTCATGAGCCTGACGGATTGGCGTCTGACCTGTTTGGTCTTGGTTCCAGTCCCAGCCATATCGTTGATCGTAGGTTTCTTCGGCGAACGGATTCACGATCGATTCCAGCGCGTGAAAGAAAGTGATGCGGATGCGAGTTACGTGATGAAGGACCACGTGAGCAATGTCAGGCGAGGAAGCGACGTCTCCGGGCAACACACCATCGGTGAGAGCTTTCGGGCACAACCCGACTCGTTTACAGACGAGAACTTCGATCGGATTGGATTCAAGGGCCGGTTCTACCTGTTACTCGAAGCGCTCATCGGGCTGAGTTATTTGATCGTTCTCTGGTACGGCGGACAGCGGGTTTTGGACGACTCCATGAGTCTCGGCTCGTTTGTGATGTTCATGAGCTACATCACGGTTTTCATGTGGCCGCTGAGCGACTTCGGTTGGGGCGTGAATCTGGTTCAACGCGGAGCCGTGTCACTCGCGCGACTGAACGAGATCCTGAGGCAGCGCCCGGATGTCCTCGATCCTGCCGGAGGTAGTGGCCAGTTCGTGGAGATTCGTGGAGATCTCGAGTTTCAGGATGTGACGTTCACGTACCCGGGCTCTTCACGTCCGGCGGTAGAGAACATCCAGCTCCAGATCCAGGCGGGTGAAACGGTAGCGATCCTGGGACCGACCGGAAGCGGAAAAACTACCCTTGCTCAGCTTGTGGCGCGGCTCTTCGACCCGCAGAAAGGTCGCGTGTTGGTCGACGGAAAGGATGCACGGGAGCTGCCCCTGCGCTCGCTGCGACAGGGGGTCGGCTTTGTGCCACAGGACACGTTCCTGTTCAGCAGGACAGTTCGAGACAACATCGCGTTCGGTGTTTCTGGGGAGCAGGACTGGAAGATCGCCCAAGCGGCCGAGGTTGCGCAACTCACGTCGGATGTCGACTCTTTGCCTGACCGCTATGAAACCTTGCTGGGCGAAAAGGGGGTCAATCTGTCGGACGGGCAAAAACAGAAGGTCTCGATTGCGCGGGCGCTGTTCGCAAACCCGAGGATTTTCATCCTGGATGACACGATGTCAAGTATTGATGCTGAAGCCGCGGAGCGGATTCTCAGGAACCTCCAAGTCGTCATGCGCAATCGGACGATCCTTCTCTTCACCCAGCAAGCTTCCACAGCCCGATTGGCTGACAGGATCATCGTTCTCGATCAGGGACGGATCGTTGAGGAAGGGCCGCCCGACGATCTTCTCAGTGATCGAGGATGCTATCACGCACTGTCTGGGGATCAGCAGCACGAGGTGAAACTCGAACCCCAGGAATCCAGCGCACCCGTACGAGAACCCTCCTGGGAAGAGAAGAATGTCTCTGTCGAGTCGGCGAATACCTATGACATGAGATTGATCAGGCGGCTGGCTGCTTACCTGCATCCTTATCGATTCGCTCTCGGGTTTGCGATGGCTCTGCTGATCGTCCATTCGCTGTTGGGAGTGACAGGACCGTACCTGACGAAAGTTGCTGTTGACCGTTACTTTCAAGTCGCATCCATGCCTTCTCTGCTCGACCCCTGGCTCCTGGAAGACGGTCGGGCCGGACTCGACTTGATCGCCCTCCTCTACGCAGCGACTCTACTCGTCGGATTTGTCAGCCACTATCTGCAAACCTACCTGATGCACCACACCGGGCAACGAGTGATGCGGGACTTGCGTTTGGAGATTTTTACCCATCTGAAAAAGATGAGCACACAGTCCTTCGATCCTGATACGGATGGGCGTTGGCTCACCAGAGTCAACAAAGATAGGGAATCACTGAACAAAATATTCACGCCCGGAGCCGTGGCGGTGGTCGGCGACACGCTGACGTTGGCGACTATCTCGGGAGCCATGTTCTGCCTCAGTCCGAAGCTGGCCTTGGTGGTGTTTACGCTGGCGCCGCCGGTTCTGCTTGTGCCACAGTGGTTCCGCCAGCACGCTCGCGCCGCTTACTGCGCGGTGCAACAGGCCGCTACCCAAACCAGGACGCTTCTACAGGAGCATATTTCCGGCGTGAAGGTTGTGCAGCTCTTTGTGCACGAAGACCAGAGCATGAAGGAGTTCGAGGGAATCAACATCGAACATCGTGATGCTCACCGGCAGGCGATTCGTGTGCATGCCTGTTTCTATCCCGCGATTGAATGCCTTGCGGCACTCGCTACTGGTGTGTTGTTGCTCTACGGCGGTTTCCGTGTGTCCGAAGACACGCTGACGGTCGGCGTCGTGGTCGCTTTCCTGCTATACGTTGTGCGAATCTTCCGGACGATCCAGGATCTCACTGAAAAGAACGAGATCCTGCTGTCGGCGATGGCGAGTTGCGAGCGTATCTTCGGAATGCTCGACACTCCGACTCATGAAGAAGCGGCGGGTAAGACCTCCGGTTCGGCATCCTGAGGAACCGGTCGAGCAAGTCGCTTCGGCGCCGGGCCCGGGAACCAGGTGCAAACCCCGGAATGCAAGATGCACCTGGAAGGGACGATCGGACGTTCTCGCTGGGGTTAGCTTGCACCGCGTCGGGAAAGTCTCCTATCATTTCGTATGGTCAGCTTGCCGCTTGCCGAAGCGCTTACCTTCGACGACGTTCTTCTCGTTCCTTCCTTTAGTTCCGTTCTGCCCACGGAAGTCGATACCAGCACCCAACTTACGAAAACAGTTCGTTTGAATATCCCCGTGGTCAGCGCGGCCATGGATACGGTGACGGAGTCTCGTCTTGCGATTGCCCTGGCCCGGCAGGGTGGCTTGGGATTCATCCACCGCAACATGCCGATCGCGAGGCAGGCTGAAGAAGTGGACCGCGTCAAGCGCAGTGAGAGCGGCATGATCGTGGATCCGATCACGATTGCTCCCGAGGACAAGATCTACCAGGCTCAAGAGTTGATGGGTCGATATCGCATTTCAGGTGTGCCCGTTACGCAACAAGGGAGACTCGTCGGGATACTCACCAATCGGGACTTGCGGTTTGAAACCCGTTTGGATCTTCCGGTCTCCGACGTGATGACGAAGGACAACCTGATCACTGTGCCCGTCGGCACTACCCTGGAAGAGGCTGAGCGGATACTTCACGAGCACCGCATCGAAAAGCTTCTTGTCGTTGATGACGACTACATGCTCAAGGGACTGATCACCGTCAAGGACATTCAGAAACGCAGACAGTACCCGAATTCGGCCAAGGATGACAAGGGACGCCTGATGGTTGGAGCCGCGATCGGTGCAACGGGCGACTTCGTCGAACGCGCCCAGGCCCTCGTGGGAAAAAAGGTCGACATTCTGGTGATCGACACGGCGCACGGACACACCCAGCGGGTGTTGGACGCTGTAACGGAGGTTCGCGAGAAGGTTGCCGACGTGCAACTCATCGCCGGGAATGTCGCGACCCATGAGGGTGTATCGGATCTCGTGCAGCGGGGGGTGGATGCGGTCAAGGTCGGTATCGGCCCAGGCTCGATTTGTACGACCCGAATTATTTCAGGCACCGGCGTACCGCAGATTACGGCAATCAGCGAATGCGCCAAAGCGGCGTGCGAGGGCGGTGTTCCGCTGATTGCCGACGGGGGCGTCAAATACTCTGGTGACATCACCAAGGCCATCGCAGCCGGCGCAGACACCGTGATGATCGGCAGCTTGCTGGCGGGCACGGAAGAAAGCCCCGGTGAGACGGTTCTTTATCAGGGCCGCACTTACAAGTCGTACCGTGGGATGGGCTCGATGGGCGCCATGGCCGGCGGCAGTAGCGATCGCTATTCGCAGGAATCATCTAGCGGGAAACTGGTCCCCGAGGGGGTGGAAGGGCGTGTTCCCTACAAAGGGCCGTTGGGCGAAATGGTCCATCAACTTGTCGGTGGACTGAGAGCCGGTATGGGATATTGCGGGGCGCCGACCATCGGCGAGTTGCAAGAGAACTCCCGCTTCGTCAGGATCTCGTCGGCCGGGTTGAAGGAAGCGCACGTGCACGATGTGCTGATTACGAAGGAAGCGCCAAACTACCAGGTCGAGCGCTAAGGTAGAACGACCCGAGTTCTCCGCAATATACTCTGACAGTCTGCGGCAACCGCCGCCCAAACCCGCTGGGTAGCTGTCGCGGATGGGCGAACAGCCGCACATCAACCTCGGTCCCGCGGCGCTTGGAGTTCGAAGGCTTCTGCTGATGCTTCGCCTTTCGGTCACGATCTTTCTCAGCGCGTTCCTGCTCTTTCAGGTTCAGCCGCTCATCGCCAAGGTCATCTTGCCATGGTTCGGCGGCGGTCCGGCGGTCTGGACCGCCTGCATGTTGTTCTTCCAGGTCGTCCTGCTCGGCGGTTACGCTTATGCTCACCTCATCAGCACACGCTTCTCGAGGCGGACCGCTGGCAGCATCCACATCGCCATCCTGCTGATTTCGCTGGTGTTTCTGCCGATCACGCCGGAGGCGTCGGTCTGGAAGCGTGCGGATGTTGCTCAGCCGAGCGCATTCATTTTTTGGCTGCTCTTGGCGAATGTAGGCGTACCGTACTTTCTTCTTTCGTCGACGGCGCCCCTGGTGCAGCATTGGTTCAGCCTGACCAATTCGAATCACTCGTCCTATCGGTTGTATGCGCTTTCGAACACGGGTTCGTTGTTGGCTCTGCTGACCTATCCGCTTGTCGTCGAACCGACACTTGCGCTCGGGAGTCAGGTTGGGTCGTGGTCGATGGCCTACGGGGTTTTTGTGCTTCTGTGTACTTGGAGCGCCTGGCGAGCGATGGCAGTGACCTCGAGCGTCGGGAGAACTGCGGCTGCGGACAACTTCGGAGTCGGAAGGTCGACACCGGCGACACTCGACGTTCTCATGTGGCTGGGTCTCGCCGCGGCTGGGTCGATCATGCTGCTGGCAACGACGAACCAGATGTCTCAGGAAGTTGCGGTGGCGCCTTTTCTTTGGGTGGTGCCGCTGGCGCTTTATCTGACCACGTTCATCATTACATTCCAGCATGAGCGATGGTACAGCCGTTTCCACTTCGGACTGCTGATGGGAGTCTCGTCGATCGTGGCCACCTCAGTCCTGTTTGGAGGTGTATTCGTACCACTTTGGGTCCAGATTCTGGCCTACTCCGCGGCCATGTTTGCCTGCTGCATGACGTGCCACGGCGAACTCTACCGCTCGCGGCCCGATCCGGCTCACCTGACGCTGTTTTACCTCGTGATTGCTTCGGGGGGAGTACTCGGCGGGCTCTTCGTTGCTGCAGTGGCCCCGCTGATCTTCAACGGATATTGGGAGTATCATGTCGGCCTGATCGCTTGTATCTTCCTGACCCAATTGGCCTGGTTGCGCGCGGGCGTATCCGTGCGCGCATTTGCAAGCCGTACCACACTCTTCATCCGCCTCGGCCTGATGTTAGGTGCGCTCGCAATGGTCCTTTATGCTCACGTGCGGCTCGGTGGAAGAGGCGTTGTCGAGGCGTCCCGTAACTTCTACGGAGTTCTGACAGTCAGCCGTGATCATGATGAAGTCGGCGAAAAGCTTGTGTTGACCCACGGCCGCGTCGTGCATGGCGAGCAATACCAGGATCCGGATAAGAAGCGATGGCCAACCACCTACTACGGGCCCCGAAGCGGCGTCGGCTTGGCGGTTCAACACCACCCGCGCCGCCATTCCTTCAAGGGAGCCTCAAGCCTGAACGTGGGCATTGTGGGCCTCGGTGTAGGGACGGTTTCAGCCTACGGCAAGCCCGGCGACAAGCTGCGTTTCTATGAGATCAACCCCGATGTGGCGCGGTTCGCCGAGGAGAGATACAGTTACAATTCCGACAGCGAGGCACGGGTGGAAGTTGTGCTCGGAGACGCTCGTGTGCAGCTCGAGAGAGAAATGACGCAACACGGTTCACACGCTTTTGACGTGATGGCCATCGATGCCTTCAGCAGCGATGCGATTCCGATCCATCTGGTTACGCGCGAGGCGGCCCAACTCTATTGGGATCACCTCGCCCCCAACGGTATCCTGACCTTCCACATCTCGAATCGCTCCCTCGACTTGTCGCCCGTGACGCGTGCGCTCACGGAGGTCTGCGATTGCGAGCCCGTACGCATTCAGTCCCCTGCGCAGCCCAGGCGTGGTGTCAGTGATTCGACATGGGTGATTCTTACTTCGAACCGCCCCTTTCTGGATGTGTCCGAGGTGAAGGAGGCCGTCGTCCCGTGGACGGACGAAGACCGGCCGCCGTTCCTATGGACAGACGATTTCGCTGGCCTTTGGCAGGTCCTCAAATGGTAGTGATGAGGCCGTTAAAACAGCGTTGGGAGCACCTTCGCGTCGCTGCCGAATTCCTCGTATTGGAGAACCGGTGTTGCGTGAAACTCGCGAACCATCGCCGTTAGCCGTTCCACCGCCAGCTTGAAGATGCGCTCGCCTTTCTCCGGCGTCGCGGCGAAGGGATCGCCCATCGAACCATTGGCGCTTTCACGGCGGCGCTCGGGAACATGGGCGTACCGCCGGACCGCCGGGCTGTAAGGCCACCGCGCTTTGCCGGCTTCGCGGCGATCCGTTAACACGAGATGCGGACGCAGGTACATCTGAAATGCTGTCTCCCACTCGCCGGCGTGTCCGGGACCTCGCATGTCAGCCGTCGACCAGTCGCGCATCTCTTGCTGAAAAAGACTCCAATAGGGAAAACTCAGCGTGATGATGTTCTCGTGCGCGAGCTTGTTCGCGATCGCGGTTACCGGCGCCACGTTGCCGCCGTGCCCGTTCATGAGGACGATGCGTTCGAAGCCGTTGGCCTTGATGCTGCGGCAGACGTCGGATACGACATCGATGAATGTTTCCAGGCGCACCGTAATCGTGCCGTAGCCGCCCATGTTGTAGTGTGTGAAGCCGGTCCACACCGGCGGCCCGACCACGACGGGAAAATCGTCAATGTCTTCCGCTGTGGCAACGGCGATGTGGTACGGAATGCTGATGTCCATTTCCACCGGACAGTGCGGACCATGCTGCTCGAGCGATCCGATCGGCAGGATCACGACGGGATCGTTTTCGAGTAGTGGTGGAAACTCGCTGCGAGAGAGTTCGTTCCAAAGAACCTTCTTCTTGAGTGGCCGCGACGCTGGCCATTCCGCTGCCCGGACACTGTCGGCTTCAACACCCGCTGGGGCCTCTGCCGCACTTGTGGTTTGCGCCGAAGCCGCTACGGCGGACGCGGCTGACGTTTTCATGAAATCACGCCGCGATGAGTTCTGATCAGACATGCTGCCTCTTTGTTCCAACTATTCTCCGAACCGCGAGGTGAAGCGGTCAATGTAGTTCGGGCCGTTTGCTGCTTCGCGCTGCCGCGCACGTCCTTACATTTCGTGCCGCAAACCTTTACCCTGGAAGCTCGTGGCCTTTGTGGTCGCGGGCTTCCACTTTTCCGGGTGCTGACAATGACCAGGTTCCTGAGTTCGATTTCCCTTTCTCTGCTGTTCAGCTTTTTTGCCCTTGCTCTGTTTCCTGCGGCCGCCAAGGACTGGAAGGCCGGTGTGGCCAAGGTCGACATCAGCCCTACGGAGGAAATCTGGCTGGCCGGCTATGGTGGTCGCGACCGCCCCGGGTCAAAGGTTTCGCATCGGATCTGGATAAAGGCGCTGGCCTTGCAGGATGAGACGGGACGTGTTTCGGTGCTCGTTACGAGCGACCTGCTCGGCTTTACGGCGGGCCTGTCGAAACGTGTGGCGGATCGCGTTCAGTCCAAGCATGGGATCTCGCGCGCCGGACTGGCCTTCAATGCCTCGCATACGCATAGCGCACCGGTGGTGGGGGGTATGCTGCGGCCGGCCTACAAGCTCGGCCCCGAGCACGTTCCGGCGATCGAGCGCTACACGGAGAAGCTTGAAGATCAGGTTGTCGAGGCGATTGACAAGGCGATTGACGCTATGGAGCCGGCCACGCTGTCTTTCGAGCAGGGCTTGGCCGGCTTTGCCGTGAATCGCCGCCGCGCGCGCCGCGGCAGGCGCCATTACCCGGCGCCGGTGGACCACGATGTTCCTGTCCTTGTCGTCAAGAACGCGAGCGGAAAGATCAAGGGAATCGTGTTTGGATATGCCTGTCACGCGACCGTTCTGAGCGGCTATGAGGTCAATGGAGACTGGCCGGGCTGGGCGCAGGAGGGCGTAGAGAGGCGTTATCCCGGAGCGGTTGGGATGTTTGTCGCCGGCTGCGGCGCTGATCAGAATCCTCTGCCGCGCCGTTCCGTCGAGCTTGCGAAAACCTACGGTGAGGTATTGGCCCACGCAGTCGATCTGGTTGTAAGGGGAACGATGCAACCGGTCGAGGGCAAGCTCAACGTAGCGCTGGAGCACGTTGACTTGCCGTTTCAGACCCCTCCCACTCGAGAGGAGTTGGAATGGCGCATCAAGACGGACGCCTCCGAATCACGCAAGCGCCATGCGAAGTTCCTGCTCGAGAAACTCGAGCGCGACGGCAGGCTTGCGACCGAATATCCTTATCCGCTTCAGGTGTGGCAGTTCGGCGACGATATCACCTTTATCGTGATGGCCGGCGAGGTTGTCGTCGATTTCTCACTCCGGTTCAAAAAAGCCTATGGCTGGGATACGACCTGGGTAGCGGGTTATTCGAACGACGTCTTTGCGTACATCCCGTCCGAGCGCGTGCTGCGCGAGGGTGGTTACGAGGGTGGCGGAGCCATGATTCCCTATGGCCAGCCGCGTCCGTTTCGGGCCGGGGTGGAAGAGATCGTCGCCAATACGGTGGACGCGCTCTTCCAGCGCGTGAATGGTCAGCCGTAGAGTGGTGAGAAATGAAGGCTGGACAACCTTTTACATCTCGGCGGCGCGACCTGTCCTCTCCTCCTTGAACCTGCTTTATTCCGGTTGCCGCCGACCGCGAAGTCCCTGGGCCCACTCCTCCCACAGGCCGAGAAACTTCATTTGCTTGTCGAGATCGGTTTCGTCGAGCAACTCTTCGATCTCCCGTCTCGTGAGACGCTTCCCGAGAGGCTCTGGGCTGTCAGCCAGATTGTAGATCGTGACTGCGGCCGTTCCCGTTTGTCGTCGTAGACCGTAGAGACTGACTTTGTCGAAGGTGTCTGCGCTGGAGTGATAGACGGGGACGAAGTCGGTCGTGTCCTGGATTGCGATAAGTGTGGGCACGCCCTGGAGCAGGAAATCGAAGTGGTCGCTGCCGAAAAAGGCGTCGAAACTGTGAGCGTTCGCGCCGCGGCCGGCGACCGGCTCCATCGCCTGCATGAGGCCGGTCTGGATATCCCGTCGGCCTCCAAGAGAATAGCCCTTGATGTTGCCCGTTCCCATGTCGTGGACGACGACCGCCGAGACGGAATCGAGCTCGTCTCGATGCGTTTGCGCATAGGCTCGGGAACCCAGCAGGCCCAGCTCCTCGCCGCTGAAGAGGATGAAACGAACCGTCCGGCGGGGGCGTTGGCGGGCGGATGCCAGAGCCCGCGCGGTTTCCAGGAGGAGAACGACATTAGCCCCGTTGTCCAGACAGCCTGTGCCGAGATCCCACGAGTCAAGATGGGCGCCCACGATCACAAGCTCGTCGGGCGTCTCCCGACCCAGAACGTCGGCGACGACGTTGCGGTCTTTGAAGGGACCGCCGGTCTTGTTCGGGAGGCGAATGTGCATCCGGACGGTTTCGTTGCTTTCGAGGAGTCGGATCACCCGCTGGGCTTCCTCGCGGGCAATCAGGGCGGTCGGCATGACATCCAGACGGCCGTCTACGATGTTCACGTGGCGATACAACAAGCCATGAGGTCGGGTCGACATGAAGAGCACGGCTGCGGCCCCGACCGAGGCGGCCTCCCGCAGTGCAATGGTCGTGTCCCTCTGCTCGTTCCCCAAGTCGAGAAAGGTGCGTACGATGTCGGATCGCACGAGCACGATCTTGCCTTTTGCCCTGCTTCCCAGTCGGCGGATAAAACCCTCGGCGCCGGTTCCGCCATCGAGCACTTCGGCGCGGAGACCGCCACGCCTTGTGGGCGGAGTCCAGGCTGACGCGGCTCCGCGAACGCTGAAACGAATCGGGTAGGTAACCTCGATCCGCGTGTCCCCCTCCTGCCAGGATGCGGGAATCTCGAATGCTTCCGTTCGTACCGAGTCCGCTCCCGCCTTGCGAAAAGCATCGACCGACCACTCGACGGCCCGCTTCATGCCTGGCGTCCCCGGCAGCCGCGGCCCGATCTCGTCGCACAAGGTGCGGAGGCTCGGCTCGAGCGAGGATGAGCGGGCTATCGTGCTGAGAATGCGCTCCGAAACCCTTTCGGAAGCCAGATTCTGACCGGCAAGAGGCGCGACCAATGCAGTCAGCAGCGCAAACGCGCAATAGGTAGGGTGGCGCACCGGTCCCGTACCAGTCTAAACGACGGGTGATCGAAACAGAAAGCCGGGCAGAAAGCGTGAACGCCTCCTGCCCGGCCGGACTCTTCCCTTTCAACGGCGGGGCTACGGTACTAAGCCCGCAAGGATGGACTCGATGTCGTTGGGACGAAGAAAGTTCGCCCACTCCTTGATCCAGTTCCTGTTCGGACCCATCGGGTGCGGGCTGAAGGCTCCATGGTACTGAGCCGTCGTGTCGAACCAGTTGTCATCGGACGGACGAGTCGAGTTGCCGATCATGCCAACGTGCGACTCGGAGTGCGGGAAGGGTTTGGGATGCGGGCCGGCCTCGGGACAGATGAGAAGGGGGTCCATGTCCGTGATGATGTTCGACTGCGTCATCATGAATCTGGCGACGTCGCAGTCGCCCCCGAACTGGTCGGCGTACATGGTGGAGCCGTTGTTGTCGGACTCGTTGCCTTCGTCGCACTCGACGGTGTCGTCCTGAAAGATGTAGAGGTGTTGGACTAGGCTGTATTTCTCACCACGTGGCGAGGCGAAGTGCGTGAGAGGGCCGTCAGGACGAGGCGCGAGCCGCTTGGCGCGCGCAGGCGTACTTGAAC
>JAPPLB010000135.1 GCA_028819575.1 Bryobacterales bacterium
CCTGACGGCCCTCTCACCCACTTCGCCTCGCCGCGTGGTGAGAAATGCAGGCTAAACCTGTGAAGCGCAACCGTGCGAACGATCACGGGGGCGCACGCAAAGAGCCGATGAGTCGTTCTCTCGCTTCGCAGAGCGCAGCTTCACGAGGACGCTCCTGCATGAGAGAATGGATGCACGAATCCGGAAGCGCCCAGGGGGAGAGATGGGAGTCGTCGCCAAAGTTCCCGATCAGCAGCAAGCCTCTGAGACGAGCCGTCTCTATGACCGGGATTTCTACACCTGGGCCGTGCAGCAGGCCGCGTCCCTGCGGCGGCGTGATTTCAGCGCCGTCGATTGGGAGAACGTCATCGAGGAGATCGAATCCTTGGCCAGAACCGAAGAACGCAGCCTGAAGAGCCAATACGCCAGGGTCATGGAGCATTTGCTGAAACTGCAATACCGGGGAGATGAGGAAACCGAGCCCGTGGCCGGCTGGGAAAGTTCCTTGAATCAAGCCCGGGTGGAAATCGAGGAAGTCCTTCAGGAAAGTCCCGGACTGAAGAGCAAGCGCGATGAAGTGCTCGCGCGAGGCTGGCTCAGCGCCAGGAGAGCCGTCATCGAAGCCTTCGTACACCACGCCACCGCAGGCATCAGGGACGACTCAATGCGGCATCGTGAACAAAAGCGCCTGACGCGGGAGTGGAGCCAGACGCTGCCGCAGACGAACCCCTACACCCGTGAGCAGGTCGAGGATTCGTTCTGGATGCCGGAGCGAACAAGATTGGCGCAGCGCCCGCAAAGCCCTCATCAACCCGTCCGCAAGCTTTGACGGGAGCCGCTGATCTCAAGCTTTTTCACAGTCTCCCCTGCTGGAGCACAGGGGTTGACGCTTTCCGACCCCTCCGCAAGCTACTCGACTGCCGCGCCGGCCTGCTCCGGCTCCTGAGTGTTCTCGGCTGTCTCGGTCTCGCCGATCTCGCCGAGCGCCGCCCGGCCCAGCTCTTCCAGCTCCTTGAGCGTCGGCAACTCCGTCAGGTCGCTCAGCCCGAACTGAATCAGGAAATCCTTCGTGGTGCGGTACTGCATCGGCCGTCCGATGACGGCCTTGCGGCCGGCGGTCGTGATGAGCTTGCGGTTGAGCAGCGTGCTGACCACTCCGGTCGAGTTGACGCCGCGCACCGCCTGGATCTCAGGTATGGTGACCGGCTGTTTGTAAGCGACCACGGCCAGGGTCTCCAAAGCCGGCAGCGAGAGCCTGAACTTCGGACGCAATGTCTTGACAAACTTGCGAACGCCGTCATGATGCTCCGCCTTGGTCGACATCTTGTAGCCTTTCGCTACCTTGCGGATTTCGATGCCGCGCTTGTCGGAGGCCGATTCCTCCATCAAGGTATGCAAGTCCTCTTCCACCTGATCCAGAGGCACGTCGAGCCCTTTGCTGATCTGCGCCGCCGTGAGCGGTTCCTCGGCGGCGTAGATGATCGCCTCGAGCAATGCGCGGCGGCGGTTCTCTTCCGGATCGATGTCGGGAAGTTTCTGCTGGGCGCTCACTCGCCGTACTCCCGCGCAACGTCGTAAAAGCTCTGTTCGTGGGCGAACACGGTGTCGAACATCTTGTGCTTGCGGATCACGATTTCGCCGAACAGCTTCTTCTGGCGCAATACGACGGCGTTCATGCGGACGAGTTCCAGCAAGGCGAGAAACGTGGCCAGCATGGCGCGGCGGCCGGGTTGACGCTCGAACACGTCGCTTAAATAAACAGCACCATCCTCGGAGAGCAGAAGGTTCTTGAGGTATTGAATCCGGCTTGCGACCGTCACGTCCTCTCCCTCCACCTCGTAGGAAGGCCGGTTCCTGGCGCGTTCGAGGACCTTCTCGAATGTACGGACCAGATCGATGACGCCGACCGCAGACTCGGGCTGCTCATCCACATCGGGAAAGGCTTCGAGAACCGGACGCGTCCAGGTATTCTCTTCGATGAGCCGCTTCTCCCGCAGCATCTGGGCCGCCTGCACAAACTTCTCGTGCTCGATGAGCCGCTTGACGAGCTCGTCCCGCGGATCCTGTTGTTCTTCCTCGGGAACGAGCGGGTCGGACGGCAGCAGCATCCGCGACTTGATGTGGATCAGCGTCGCAGCCATGAAGACGAACTCGCCTCCGAGATCGATGTTCAGCTCCTCGGCCCGGCGCAGATAGTCGAGGTACTGCTCGGTGATGCTTGCGATCGGAATGTCGGAGATGTTGATCTTCTGCCGCCGGATGAGGCTGAGCAAAAGGTCGAGCGGCCCTTCGAACTGGTCAAGCCGCACGCCGAAAGCGTCCGCGGACTGAACCGGCTCGCTGGAAGCGCCGGCGGTTTCCGGGCCTTGGATCTCGATGTCCGGGGCGGAAGCGGCGCGATCGTTCACGGAACGGGCGGGAAGCCAAGCGGGGCGGAGGGGTGAAGCGGCTCTCGCCCTGCGGTACTGATAATGTAGCACGTTGCCGAGGGCTGCCCGGAGCCCCGCCCTCCGCAAACGGGCGGTCGTAGAGGCCGTTTGCGCCGACGCCATGAAAAAAGATTTGACGCCGCCAAAGACTCTGTTATAATAGATCGGGGTCTGGTGGAGTCTTTGTGTGCTTCGTCCGTACCTGCCCAGTTCTCTTTGTGAGCGGCTCAACGTGTCCCGGTTCATAGCACCAAGGGATCCGGGAAGAAAAATCAATCTCACCAATCAACAAGCCGAATCGACCGACACCGCATCTTGTGAGCTTGCAAGCATGCATCTGTAACCCTGCGTGTTCGGTAGCCCACAGCCGGTAAACGGAGCGAGGCGTTCGAGTCGGCCAAAACGATCAACCCATAAATGTGTGGTGGTTTTTCAGCCGCCACGCCGACTCGGATCACTGCAAACCGAAGGAGAAACATGATCAACAAACTTTGTTACGGAGGAGGGATCCCAAGCCGTTTTCTTCTCTTCATGACCTGCCTGTTGATGGCGGCGATGTGGACCGCCGATCTACAGGCACAGGATCTTCGAGGCAAAGTGACGGGGACCGTCACCGACGCCAGCGGCGCCGTCATTCCCGGCGCCAGCGTGAGTCTCACGAACGACAACACCACTGTCTCGACCGTGACTTCCACCAATGAAGTCGGTCAGTACCTGTTCGACTTCGTGATTCCCGGAACCTACACCGTCAGAGTCGAGCTGGAAGGCTTCCGGACCTTCGAGCAACAGAACATTCTTATCCAGACGCGCGCCGACATCACCGTGAACGCCACGATGCAGGTGGGCGCCGTCGCGGAGACCGTCACCGTAGAAGAGGCTCCCGTCGCAGTGCAGTTCACGACCACGACGATGGAGACGACCATCGACACGAAAATGTCGCAGGAACTTCCTCTGCTGAACCGGAATCCCTACATGCTGGCGGCGCTCGACCCGGCGGTGAACTACCGCGGCGGCGCCGAGAACGCGCCCTACCACCACTGGGCCATGAGCCAGTTGGATGTCGGCGGCAACACCCGGTTCAAGAACAACGTCCTGATGGACGGCGTTCCGCAGCTTGTCGGCGCCAAGGGCGTCTACGCGCCTCCGATGGACGCCGTTTCCGAAGTCAACGTGCAACAGAACGCCACCGACGCCGAGTACGGCCACAGCGCCGGCGGAATCGTTTCGGTGCAGATGAGGAGCGGCACGAACGACTGGCACGGCACGGGCTACTTCTTCGGCCGCAACCCGGCGATCAACGCCCGCCCGAACGCATTGACGAGTAACCCGAGCGTCGCCCGCAGAAACGTCTGGGGGGGCAGCTCGGGCAATCCGATCGTCAAGAACCGGGTCTTCAACTACATTTCGTACGAGGGGCAGGATGTCCGTTCGCCCTCGACCGTGAACCAGACGCTGCCGCGGCAGCTCGAGCGCACGGGCGACTTCTCGCAGAGCTTCAACCGCTCCGGCGGCCTGCGGGTCATCCACGATCCGTGGACCACCGATCCAAATGGCGACAACCGCATGCCGTTCGCCAACAACACGATTCCGCAGTCGCGCATCGATCCGACCTCGCAGACGGTGCTGGGAAAGACGTGGTCCCCCAACAACCCGGGCGACAACGCCTCCGGCGCGAACAACTTCCGGATCGTGTTCCCGATCCGGTTCGAGTACTGGAACCTGACGAACCGCACGGACTGGAACGTCAGCGACAACGTCAAGGTTTTCGGGCGCTTGAGCCGCTTCCACACCATCCAGAGCGAGCCGGACTATTCGGGCTCGGTGGCGCAGCGCCGCCAGGGCAGCGAGCGCAACAGCGTCCAGGCGTCCGGCGACGTCGTGTGGACCGTGAATCCGACCACCGTGGTGAACGTGCGCGCCTCATGGATGAAGATCGTCGACTCGTTCTCGACGCCACCGTCGGAGATCGGCGAAGAGGGTCTGGCCGAGTTGTGGCCCGGCAGTCAGTGGTATGCCTCGCACGTGCGCGACATCCCGGCGGTGCACTTCCCTGAAATCAACGTGCGGGCCGACGGCAACACTTCCTTCGGCCGCTCGGGTTTCTGGTACCAGGAGCCGTCGACCTGGAACATGGAAGGCAAGCTCTCGAAGCAGGCCGGCCGCCACTATCTGAAGTACGGCGGGCAGTTCCGGAAACAGCTCGTGCTGGCGGGGCGCCCGCGCGGCATGCGCTTCCGGTTCAGGCCGGAGGCCACGGCGGATACGATCAACAGCCCGAACACGGGCGCCCTCGGTCACGCCTGGGCGTCTATGGTGTTGGGCGTCATGAGCGATGACGGCTATTCGCGCGCCCGCACGGTCGCCATCAACCGGCCGCGCGTCGACGTCTACGGCTTCTACGTGCAGGACGACTTCAAGGTGAACCAGAAGGTCACCCTGAACCTGGGGCTGCGCTACGAATACGAGACGCCGATGCTCGATCCGGAGAACCGCCTGTCGCGAACCATCGACTTCAGCCAGGCCCTGCCGGAAATCCAGTCGGCGATGGGGCCGATTGCCGATGACATTCTCGCGATGAGAACCCGGCCGCTCGACATCAGCGGCGCCTGGCTCTTCACCGACTCGAACAACCGCCGGACGTGGATCGGGCAAAAGAACGTGTTCCTGCCGCGCGCCGGCATCGCGATCCGGTTGAACGACCGCAGCGCGCTGCGGATCGGCTACGCCCGCTACGCGACCCCGCCGGTCCAGGAGCGCAGCGCGCTGGGCATCCTGGGCAGCACGCCGTATCCCGGCTTCGAGATCCAAGGGCAGCCCCTGAGCTCGATCAACGGGACGCCCAGGGCGGTATTCTCGAACCCATTCCCGAGCGGGGGCGAGCACCCCAACCCACTGCCGGAACCGAACGGCCAGCGGTTCGGCCGGTTCGCAACGGTCGGCTCGAACGAAGCGATCGGGTTCAACCAGGACTGGACCGCGGGCGTCAACGACCGCTTCAACTTCACCTACCAGCAGGAGATCATGGCCCGCATCGTGGTCGACGCCACGTTCTTCTCCAACTTCGGTCATAACCAGCCCTTCAACTGGCGGCCGAACCTGCTCGATCCACGGATCGGATTCCAGCACGGCAGCCGGATCAACGACAGCGTGGACAACCCGTTCTTCGGACTTCCCGAGGACATCATGCCCGGTCCGCTGCGAAACCAGCGCACGGTGAGGGTTTCGCAGCTTCTGGTTCCCTATCCGCATTACCTCAACAACGGGATCCAGATTCGGGGCGTCAACGCCCGCAGCGAGCGTTACAACGCCTTCCAGTTGCAGGTGCAGCGGCCGTTCGCCAACGGCTTCAACTTCCTGCTGGGCTACAACTACAACCGTTCGCGGCTGCAGACCTTCTACGACTCGGTGGATGAGATTGACCGCAACTTCACGTATCTCCGTGATCGCAACGGCCGCAACAAGCTCACGCTGGCGGGGATCTACGAGCTGCCGTTCGGGAACGGAAAGCCGATCGGCAACAACCTCAGCGGCGCCGCGCAAAAGGTCCTCGGGGGCTGGCAAGTCAGCGGGATCTTCGTCTACCAGGGCGGACAGTTCCTGGATTTCGGCGGTGCGATCATGCACGCCGATCCGGCGATCGGCAGCCCGCAGCGAGGGCCTGGCGGAGACGGGTTCCGGCGCATCTACTTCAGGAATGACGTGCTGGGGCGGGGCTGCACCTCGGGCTGCACCTGGGAGCGCCTGCCGGCGTTCACGCGGCGGGGCAACCCGAGATTCGTCGACGGCGTCCACGGGCCGCGGTTCCAGAACCTGGACTTCATCCTGTCGAAGGTTACGGAAATCACCGAGAAACTGAAGTTCGAGTTTCGAATGGAAGCCTACAACCTCACGAACAGCTTCATGCCCAACAATCCCTCGACGAACGTCAACGCCGGCACCTTCGGCCAGGTGAGCAGCAAGCTGCGTACGCACTTCGGCCGCGAGCTCCAGTTCAGCGGACGTTTCATCTGGTAGACGACCAGACCCGTTCAACCTTCAACCCGGGCCGCTTGCCTCTCACGAGGCGGCGGCCCGGCCGCTTTATAACCGTGGTTCGTGGAAAATCTTCAAGGCCGTGTTGCCGGCGCTCAGCGGCTCGCGCCTTGTCCTGACGGCCCTCTCACACACTTCGTCTCGCCGCTTGGTGAGAAATGCAGGCTTGCCGCTGCCGGGCCAGCTTGTGAGGAAGCTGCCTGAAACGGAGTTCGGCGTTATTCCGGAACAGCATCCACGACGTCGGCTTATCTACTGCAGCAGCTTGCGCTGGCCGTTGGAGCCGTTCTTGCCTTCTCCGCCGTTGTCTCGGACGATCGCGGCGGCGGCGATCTGGTCGCCGGGTTCGAGCTTGACGAGCCGGACGCCTTGCGCGGCGCGGCCGTACGCCCCGATCTTTTCCGAGCCGATCCGGATGATCTTGCCGTTCTGGGTGATGATCATCACTTCGTCTTCCCGAGTCACCTTCATGGCCGCGACGACCTTGCCGTTGCGCCTAGTGGTCTTGATGTTGATCACGCCCTGGCCGCCACGCGCCGTCAGACGGTAGCGATCGAGCTTCGTCCGCTTGCCGTAGCCTTCCTCGGTGATCGACAGGATCAGATGCTCCGGCGAGACGCAGCGCATCCCCACGACGTAATCGTCATCAGAAAGACGGATGCCGCGAACGCCACGAGCCAGCCGCCCCATCGGGCGAACCTTAGCCATATCGAAGCGAATCGCCTTGCCCTGCCAAGTGGCGATGAAGACTTCAGGTTCACCGTTCGTCAGCCGAGCGGAAACGAGTTCGTCGCCTTCGTCCAGCAAGAGCGCGATGATGCCGTTTGAACGGGGATTCTGGAAGACCGTCAGCTCACACCGCTTGACGACACCCTTGCGCGTCGCCATCACGACGTAGCGGCCTTCCTCGAACTCCCTGACGGGCATGAACGCCTGCACCTTTTCGTCCGGCTGCAGGTTCGCCAGGTTGGCGATGTGCTTGCCCTTCCCGGTCGTGCCAACGTCGGGGATGTTGTAGACCTTGACCCAGTAGACACGCCCCAGGCTCGTGAAGACGAGGACGTAGGAATGGGTCGAGCCGATGAAGAGCTGCTCGACGAAGTCGTCGGCGCGCGTGCCCATGCCGATCCGGCCGCGGCCTCCGCGCGACTGCTTGCGGTAGGTGTCTTCCGGGGTGCGCTTGAGGAAGCCGTTGTGGGTGACGGTGACGACCATGTTCTCGTCGGCGATCAGGTCTTCGATCGAGATCTGGCTGACGGGGCCGGTGATTTCGGTGCGGCGCGCGTCGCCGAACTTCTTCCTGACGGCTTCAAGCTCGCTGACAATCAGCTTACGGAGAATCTTGTCCGATTCGAGGATCTCGAGATACCCCGCGATCTTCCTCTGGATCTCGGCCAATTCGTCGAGGATCTTGCGGCGCTCCATGCCGGTCAGGCGCTGGAGCTGCATCTCGATGATGGACTGCGCTTGCAGCCGCGTGAAGTCGAAGGGCGCGAACGTGGCCAGACCGCCCTCGCGGAGAAATTCGCGGTAGTCGATCTCCTGGAGACCCATCAAGCCGTCGCGGGCCGCCGCCGGGCTGTCGGACGCTCGAATCAGAGCGATGACCTCGTCAAGGCGATCCAGGGCTTTCTGAAAGCCTTCCAGGATGTGCTCCCGCTTGCGGGCGATGCGCAGCAGGTGATTCGTGCGGCGCAAAACGACGTCGATGCGGTGGTCGACAAAGTGATTCAGGTATTGAAGCAGGCCCAGCTCGCGAGGCTGTCCGCCGACGATCGCCAGCATGATGATGCCGTAGCCCGTCTGAAGCTGGGTGTGCTTGTAGAGGTTGTTGAGGACGATCTCGGGTTGTTCACCGCGCTTCAGATCAAAAACGATGCGCATCCCGTCGCGGTCGCTCTCGTCACGAATGTCGGAGATGCCTTCGATCTTCTTGTCGTTGACGAGGTTGGCGGAGTGCTCGATGAGGCGCGCCTTGTTGACCTGATACGGGATCTCGGTGACGACGATGGCCTTGCGGTCTTTGACGGTGTCCTCGAACTTCGCGCGGGCGCGGATCGTCATGTGGCCGCGGCCCGTGCGGTAGGCAGCGAGGATGCCTTCGTTACCGCAGATGAGGCCGCCGGTCGGGAAGTCGGGTCCTTGAACGATCTCCGTGAGCTCTTCGAGTGTCGCCTTCGGCTTTTTGACCAGGTAGACGGCGGCGTCGATCAGCTCAGTCAGATTGTGCGGCGGGACGTTGGTCGCCATGCCGACCGCGATGCCGCTGGCACCGTTGACCAGCAGATTCGGAGCGCCCGCCGGCAGGCACTCCGGTTCATCCGACGTGTCGTCGTAGTTCGGGCGGAAGCCCACCGTGTCCTGGTCGAGCTCGTTGAGCAGTTCTTCGGCGAAGGCGGTGAGACGCGCCTCGGTGTAGCGCATGGCCGCAGGGGGGTCGTTGTCGACCGATCCGAAATTGCCCTGGCCGTCCACCAACGGGTAGCGCATCGAGAACGGCTGCGCCATGCGGACGAGCGTGTCGTAGATCGAGGAGTCGCCATGAGGGTGGTAGTTGCCCATCACTTCGCCGACGATCTTGGCCGACTTGCGGTAGCCGCGATTCGAGCGCAGCCCGGCCTCGAGCATGCCGTACAGGATGCGCCGTTGAACGGGCTTCAGGCCGTCGCGCACGTCAGGCAGCGCGCGTCCGATAATCACGCTCATCGCGTAGTCGAGATACGACTTCTTCATCTCGACTTCGATGTCGATGGGAATCAGGTTTCTTGGCGAGCCGCCGCCGCCCAAAGGGAGTTGAGAAGGATCGGAGGGAGGTTTTTCAGCCAATGAGCAAGGTCCTCAGGTGGGATGGCAAACCCTTATTTTAGCAGAGTTTAGAGGCTCTTGCGAGGTGAAAGCCGTGTTTCGTGAAAAGCGTAAAAGCCGTGTCTCGTGATTCGTGTCTCGTGACCCCAAAACCCAGGCAGGCGGTACGGCCGTGGCTCCAAGGCAGCTTGTGTCAAGTCCGTGTCTCGTAAAACCCCGTGTTTCGTGAAAAATACAAAAACCGTGTTGTCGGCGCGGGAGGGTTGCACTTCATTCTGAAGGACCTCTCACGCACTTCGCCTCGCCACGTGGTGAGCAAGGCAGGCTTAGCCCGGCGGACTCAGACCGGCTCTCAGGTCAGCACTTCAACAGGTCCGCGGCCAGCGCGCTGAACAACTCATGACGCCGCGTCTTGAGCGTGAAGTTCGGCTGAGCCCGCTCCTCGTTGATGGCGGCGGCCTGCAGCGTCGCCACGATCATCTCCGGCTCGATCCGCTCGTCCTGCGTCTTCGCAATGATCTCGCCGGCGGGGTCGGAAATCATCGCGCCGCCCGGATGGTGCGGTTGGTTGGGGTGGTCTTTGGGGTAGGCGTCGACATATCCGGCGCGGCCCGCCTGGTCCGTCAAGACCGTGAAGCAGGAGTTCTCCATGGCGCGGGTGGGAACGATCTTGGCGTGATAATCCGAGATATCCGAGCGAGCCGCCTTCTGCGATTCCGGCGTTTCGTCCCACATCATGCGGCGGGCGGCGTGGGGCATGAGAAGGACTTCGGCGCCTTGCAAGCAAAGAACCCGCGAAATTTCCGGGAACAGCTTGTCGTAGCAGATCTGAATGCCGATCCTGCACTTGCCGATATCGAACACCGGCATCTCACGCCCGCCCTTGTAGAAAAGAACCTCATCGCGCGACAGATGGATCTTGCGCTGCTTGCCGACGTAGCCGTCCGGCCCGGCGACGATTTGGGTGTTGAATACGAGGTCATCCTCCTTCTCGCTCAGACCGGCGCAGACAAAGACCTTGTTCTCTTTCGAGATGCGGCAGAGCCGCTGCGTGCTCGGGCCGTCGGGCACGGCTTCAGCGAGCGCATAGGTGTCGGGCGTGCAATGTCCGTGGACGACCAGTTCCGGGAAGAGGACCAACTCGGCGCCTTGCCGCACGGCTCTGGCGGTCCATTCGGCGATTTCGTCGAGAACGGCCTCGGGGTCGCCGAGACGGCCATTCATGCTCACGGCGGCGATACGGATGTCTTGCATGGGATCTCCCTCACTCTGTTAACGAGTGTAGTGCAGCGCGGCCGCCGGCGAGTCCGACAGATTCTGGCTTTGCGCCAGGAGTATTAACCTGCATTTCTCACCACCCGACGGTCGAAGCACACGAAAAAAGGCCGTGATTCGTGTTTCGTGACTCGTGATTCGTGAAAACCAAGGGGTAAAGGAGGCGATTCGGCAAGTACGCCTGCTCGCGCCTTTTTCCTCCGCCCGGCTTGCGCCTAGTCCTGACGGCCCTCTCACGCACTTCGCCTCGCCGCGTGGTGAGAAAGGCAGGCTAAGCCGAAAGCAGGATGTTGGCGGCGTGAACGGAGCCGCCCCGCACCTCGCCGACAATCGACGCGCGGGAATAGCCCGCCTGCTTCAGCCCCGCAAGGCAGTCATCCGCGCTGTGGGGCGGAATGCCCGCCAGCAGTCCACCGGATGTCTGCGGATCGAAGAGCACGGGGTACTCCGCTCGGCCGCGCTGCTTCGCCGGTTCACGGATACCCTGTTCGGAGCGCAGGTTCTGAGGGTGAAGCGAGCTGAGGATTCCCGCGTTCGCCGATTCGCAGGCGCCATCGAGGATGGGGACCGCCGACAGCGACAACTCGACCTCCACTGCCGAGGCGCCGGTCATTTCCCTCAAATGGCCGATGAGCCCGAACCCGGTGACGTCGGTGCAGGCCGACGCACCGTGCTCTTTCAGGATCTCGGCGGCGCGCCGGTTGGGCTGCGTCATGGAGTCCAGCGCGGCGGCGATCCAACGGCCCTTGGCCTTGCCGCGCATCTCGGCGGCGAAGAGAACGCCCGTTCCCAGCGGCTTGGTCAGGATGAGCTTGTCGCCGGTTTGCAGCCCCTGCTTGCGAAGGACGCCGTCCTGGTCCGCCAAGCCCGTGACGGTGAAACCGAGAGCAAGCTCCTCTCCCTCGCTGGTGTGGCCTCCGACGAGCGCGGCGCCGGCGTCCGAGAAGATTTCCTGCGCTCCCAGCAGCAACTGAACGAGCATCTCCTCCGTCTTGTCGTCCGACGCCAGAGGCAACGCCGCGATGGCCAGGGCGGTCTGCGCTTCGGCGCCCATGGCGAAAATGTCGCCCAGGCAGTGATTGGCCGCGATCTTGCCAAAAAGGTAAGGGTCGTCAACCAGGGCGCGGAAGAAGTCGACCGACTGGACGACAACCTTGCCGCTGGGAATGCGAACGACCGCCGCGTCATCGGGCTGGTCCAGCCCCGTGATGACGTCGGACCGCTCGACCGGCCGGATGCGCGACAACGCTCTCTCCAACACCGCCGAGCCGACCTTGGAACCGCAGCCGGCGCAACGCATCGCCGGAGATTCGGAGGCCGTTGCGGAAGCCGCCGGCGTTGGTCCGGCAGGCTCGCCCTGCATGTCAGGCAGCTTGTTGTACTTATCCATGAATCGGCGGTCGATCCAATCTTTCCAGCGCCACACCCAGTTTCCTTCGAGCGCCCAGAAAGAACGTGAAGCCACGGCATATTGATCGCCGGTGCTGACAAGACTCAAGAACCTGCTTTGCGGCCGGAACGGCCGTGGTTGCCGGCCGAGCAGGACGCGGCGCAAGTTGGCTTCGAGCGGCGGACCCTGCCTCACCGCGAACACGCCGGCCTTCTCGCGAGGATGGTCCACAACGGCCGCCACGTCGCCCGCCGCGAAGACTTCCGGGCGGGAAATCGTTTGCAGCGTGGGCCGTACCCGGATGAAGCCTTTTTCATCGGCGTCCAGGCCGCACGCACGCGGCCACGAAGGGGCCGACGCGCTGGTGACCCAGAGAACCTCGTCCAGCTCGCGCCAACCGCCGTCCCGCAGGCGCAACCCTGATTCCGTCACCTCGCTGACTTCGCTCGACGCATGCACGCTCACACCGCGTTCGGCGAGAATGCGCTCGAACTTGCGTTGGACCCGGACGTTGTGCGTCGGCAAGACGGCCGGGTCAATGCCGAACAGGTGGAACTCCGGCTCGGCATCCGACCCCATCGAGCGAAGACGCTGGCGCAGGCTGAACTGCGCCGCGAGGGTCAACTCGACGCCGCCCGCGCCGGCGCCCACGACACCAATCCGCGGCTCGCGGTGAAGGGCGAGCACGCGTTCGACGAGCCCCGTCCAGCGGGACAGGAAGTTGTTGATCGGCTTGACGGGCACGACGTGTTCGGCCGCTCCCGGAACGTCGAGGCTCGGCGTGGAGCCCGTATTGATCGAGAGGACGTCATACGCGAGATCCGGCCGGCTGCGAAACCGAAGCACTTGCCTGTCGAGGTCGATGCCGGTGACTTCATCGTGGATGAAGCGGGCTCCCGCGAAACGCGCGAGCGGAACGAGATCGATGTGGGCATCGTCGTAGCCGTAGTGCCCGGCGATGAACCCCGGCAGCATGCCGGAATACGGCGTGTGAACGTCCCGGCAGACCAGCGTTAGCCGCACTCCCGGAACCGGCTTCATGCCGAAGCGCTTGATGACAGTGACATGGCTGTGGCCGCCGCCGACCAGGACAAGGTCCTTCGATACCAGCGTATTGGATGGATGGTTCACGGAAAGCCCATTTTGGCACGCAGGTTCAAGTTGAAAACGAAGCATGATCCGCACAACGCCGTGACGCTCGGCGACGCCTCGTCTTTCGGATGGCTTCCGAAGGGCCTCGGAAGCCGGCTAACCTGGGAACATTTCCGCGCTGTTGATCGTGTATTGGAGACCGCGGCCCTCCGAGCGGAAAAAGTCCAATAGCAGGCCGCTAACGAAACCTGTTATCGCGATAAGACGGACAGCGTTCATATCACTCACGATTTGGTCTTGCCCGCGTAGCCTGCATTTCTCACCACATGACGGCCGAAGCACACGATACGACCGCCATGACTTCGTTGCGCTTGCTTGCCGTGCTCGACGTACTGCTCAAGTACGCCTGCTCGCGCCAAGCGGCTTGCGCCTTTTTCCTCCGCCCGGCTTGCGCCTAGTCCTGACGGCCCTCTCACGCACTTCGTCTCGCCACGTGGCGAGAAATGCAGGCTAGCGGTTTGGGCCAGGGCGAGACTATGGCCCGAACTGCTTGTTCTCTCTGCCTGCGGAGCAGCCCAGCGCAACCATCAATGCGTCGTCGAGACACTTGAGCTTGGCGGCGTCGAGGCTCCCGACGAATTGAGTCAACTGCGACTTCTGCAAGCTGACAAGCTCGTCGCAGTACACGCTGCTATCGTGTCGAAGTCCTTCGTCCAGTCCGACATCAACCTGTGTTGCGAGCCCGTGACGCGTCGAGTACACCGGCGCGCAGATGACTGTCGAAAACCGCGAATCGATCAGCGCCTGCCGGCTGACTACAACGAACACCCGAAAGCGCTTCGGGTCGTGCGCCGGAGGTTTCGCGACACGGTAGAGATCGCCGCGTCTCACGTTTCCACCTGATAACCAAGGACATCGACCGCTTCTTCGTTGAGTTCATCGGCGTGCGCGTTGATGATCTTGCGGTCGCGCTGGTCGGTCGCGTCTCTTTCTCGCGCTGCAAAGCTCTGACGCAGCAGCCGCTCAATCACCTGGGATCGGCTTTCTCCTTCGCGGGCAGCCTGTTCAACGGCTGCAACCACCTCTTTCTCAAGTGTGATAGATGTCTTCATTTTCATACCACGATCATACTCCAAAGCCGTGATTCGTGAAAAACGCAAAAGCCGCGTCTCGTGTTTCGTGTTTCGTGACCCGAGGGCTGGAGCAGGTGATAAGGCCGATACGCCCTTGAGGTCGATTCACAAGCCCCTGATCGCGTGGGAGGCGGCGGTACGCTGTGATATGATGGCCGGGCATTGGCTGCCGCTTCGGGCTGGTATTTCCTCCGTCCGTGTGCGGATCAAAAAAGCGGGAAACATCCGAACCGCTGTCAACGCCACTTGATCAGAAGGATGTTTCAGGCCAGTTTTTCCTCCGCCCTAGTGCGGATCATACAATAGGGAAACATCCGGGCCGGTTTCAATGCCGCTTGATCAGAAGGATGTTTCAAGGCCAGAAATGGGAGGAGAGGCTTTGTCAAAAAAGCTGATTGGATCAGTCGGGGTCCTGGCGTTGGTTCTCGCGGTTTCCCTTACGGGAGCGAACCCGAACGAATACTGGCCGCAGTGGCGCGGGCCGCACTTGAACGGGAGCAGCACGACGGCCAAGGACCTGCCCACGAATTGGAGCGAGACCGAAAACGTCAAGTGGCGCATCGCATTGCCGAGCTGGAGCGCGGCCACCCCGATCATCTGGGAAGACACGGTGTACGTGACCTCGGCGCAGAAGGGCTTTCAAATCCTGCAGCGCAACTACCGCCGGGGACAGCCGCGGCCTCCCAACCCGGGAGCCGAAAACGACGAGATGTACCTGCTGGCGATCCAGCGCAGCGACGGCAAGGTCAAATGGCGGCAGCAGATCGGCAGCGGAAACCTGCTCTACCGCAAGCAGAATCTGGCGTCGCCGTCTCCGGTCACGGACGGCAACCGTATCTGGACCTTCACCGGCGCGGGCACTCTGACGTGCTTCGACATGGCGGGCAAGCGAATCTGGCGGCGCGAGATCCAGCAGGACTATGGCCGGTTCGGATTGAATCACGGGTATGGATCGTCTCCGTTGCTGCACGACGGCCGGCTCTACATCCAGGTGTTGCACGGCATGAAGACGGACGATCCGTCGTACGTCTTCGCGGTGGACGCCAAGACCGGCAAGACCGTGTGGAAGGTGGACCGCTGGACGGATGCCCAGATGGAGTCGCCCGATGACTACTCGACGCCGATTCTCGTGACCGTTGGCGGAAAGCTGCAACTGGTGGTCTCGGGCGGCGATTACGTGACGGGCCACGACCTGCATTCCGGCGAGGAGCTGTGGCGAATGGGCGGACTGAACCCGGAGAACGGACGCATGTACCGCACGATCGCTTCGTCGGTGACCACCGGAGGGGTCGTTTACACGACCAGCACGCGCGGCAAGCCGTTCATCGCTTTCAAGCCGGGCGGATCGGGAGACATCACCGACAGCAATCTCGTTTGGAAGAACAACCTGGGCTCGGACGTGCCCACGCCCACGACCGATGGCAAGCGAATCTTCGTCGTGAATGACCGCGGGATCATGATGGCGTTCGACGCGGCCTCGGGCGATATCCTTTGGGACCGGCAGCGCCTGGCGCCCGGCACGTACAGCGCATCGCCCATCCTGGCGGACGGCAAGATTTACGCGACCAACGAGGAAGGAACGACGACGGTGGTGGAGGCCGGCGACGAGTTCAAGATGCTGGCGCAGAATCAACTCAACGACCACACGCTGGCGACACCAGCGCCGGTCGGGAACGAGTTGTATATCCGGACCGCCGAGTATCTCTACTGCTTGTCGAACCGGTAGCCTGCCTCACTGAATAGCTCCGCAACGCACACGCCCGGCGTGTCATGCGATAATGGGAGTCCCTCCCAGGAGTTGCATCATGTCCGAACTGCGTCTCGGCGACATGGTCGATGACCACTGCTCGAAGTGCAGGATGTTGACGAATCACTCCGTGGTCTCGATCGTTGACAGCTCGCCCGCGAAGGTCGAGTGCCGCACCTGCTATCACACTCACAACTACCGGCGCGGCAAAGGCGGCGCCAAGAAGAAACCCGGCAAGAAAGCGGCCCTGTTCGACGAAGTGCTCGCGAAGATCACCGGCGACCTGCCGAACTAATTCTTTTCTTCGCTGCCCTAGATTCACATTCGAGTCCGGCTCACGCGGCGGTCCATTGTCCTGCTTGCCGGGCCGAGCCAGTCTTTCCTCCGCCCGCGCGTCGATCGTCCATTCCGTAAACATCCGGACTTGGGTCAATGCCGCTTGCGCAAGAGAATGTTTCAGGTCCGCTCGAGGAGGCAGACAGCGCCCGCGACTCCAGGCCGGGGTCGGGTTCGCAGGCGCCGGAGGGACGCATGACCAGCAAGGCCGGCCAGTAGTGTTCTGACGGGAGTACAATCATGCCAAATACTCTTCCCCGGGAGAATCAGACCATGAGCCTTGACCGCCGCGAGTTTCTCGCCGCCTCGCTAGCGGCGTCTGCCGCCGCCTGCCAACAGCGAATCGCGGAACGCCAAACCGCCGCCGGTCCGGAGGCGCAGCCCGGCATACCCGGACCCTACCCGGGACGGGTGGTGGCCGTCGACCATCCCGGCAGCATCGTCGCGGGGGAATATCAGCGCGGCGCCGTCCGCGGCATGATCGAGCGCGGCTTGAACGAGTTGACGCACGCCGAGAGCCTCGTCGATTCATTGCGGGAATTCTTCGAGCCGGGCGATGTCGTCGGGATCAAAGTCAACGGCGTCGGCCGGCCCTACGTGATCTCGGACCAGACGGTTCTCCACACCCTCGTGGACGGACTCAACGAAGCCGGCATCCCGAACAGGGATATCGTCGTCTATGAGCGCACGAAGGCCTCGTTCATGGGCGCGGGCTTCGACAAATGGCTGCCCGAGGGCGTGCGCTTCATGAACGCCACCGAGACCTATCACCGCATCCAGCTCGACATGGACGGCTACGACCGCGACGTCTACATGGAAATGCCGCTTGTTCATCCGGAGTACGCGGAAGAGTACCGCGTGGACGATCCGCACGTACGGCGGTCATACGTCTGCAAGTGGCTCAGCCAGGCGGTCGACAAAGTGATCAACATCTGCGTGCTGAAGCATCACCAATCCGCGGGCGTGACGCTGGCCCTCAAGAACATGTCCCACGGGTTCGTCAACAACGTCAATCGCAGCCATGCCACGACGACCGCGAACGCCTGCGGCATCTTCATCCCGGCGGTGGTCGATCTGCCGATCATTCGCGACAAGGTGAAACTGCACATCCTCGACGGCGTGAAGGGCGCCTATCACGGCGGGCCGGGAGGCAAGGTGGGCAAGTACACGTGGGAGCACAAGACGATGTACTTCGCGACCGATCCCGTGGCGCTCGACAAGACCGGCTGGAAGGTCATCGACGAGAAGCGCGCCGAGGTCGGCGCGCCATCCATCGCCCTGCTCAAACCCGACGAGGACAGCCTGTGGCTGAACTGCCAGGTCGAGCATATCGAGCTGGCCGGGAACATGGGCCTCGGCGTATATGACGACGAGAAGATCCGAGTCAAGCGAGGCAGCCTGGCCTGAAAGGCCGTGATTCGTGTTTCGTGAACCGAGGGATGAAGAAGGCGATATGGCCGCCACACCTGCGCGCGCTAAGAGGAGCGCCTCGTCCTGACGGCCCTCTCACCCACTTCGCCTCGCCGCGTGGTGAGAAATGCAGGCTAGTCCCGCCCCCGCCCCGCTACGCGGTGCGGATCATTCGAGCAAGAAACATCCGGGTCGGCGTCATAGCTGCTTGATTCGGACGATGTTTCGGGATCGCCTTTCATCCGCCTGCCTGCGGATCATACGGAGAGGCGGGCAGGCGCCCAGAGGGCACCCGCTCGCTCCCAGGGGTTTGCTCCGCCCGGGTGTGGACCCTGCAAGAGGGACCCTTCGGGTCGCTGTAAACGCTGCTTGCATCGAGGGGATGTTTCAGGTCAG
>JAPPLB010000113.1 GCA_028819575.1 Bryobacterales bacterium
TGATGATCCGCATGGCGCTGCATGTTGAAGAACATCCAGTTGCTGAACTTCCAGTCGGCATTCCAAGAGTGGCGCGGCATCACCTTTTCCCAACGGCCGTTCGGCAGACGGACCCGGCGGAGACCGTAGTGTTGAAAGTAGTTGCTGATCTTCATCGAAAAGACGCAGCTCAGGCCGAGGAAGGCAAAGACCAGGACCGCCCAGATCCCGCTCATCCAAAACACCAGTCCATACCAGAACGCGACAGCCAAGCCGTAGCGCCAGAAAGGATTACTGTAATGCCACAGGGGAAGACGGCGGCGCTTCAGGCGTTCGCCAGCAACTTTCCAGGAATTGACGAGGTTACTCGCAACTTCCTTGGGGAAATATCTCCAGAAACTTTCTCCTTTTGGAGCGGATCCCACATCATGCGGCGTGCCGACCAGGGCATGGTGTATATAGACATGCTCCGTTGCATATTGCGGGTAGGAGGCACAGGCAAGGAGAAATTCGCCGAGCCGCCTTTGCCAGGTAAAGCGCCGATGAATCAATTCGTGACCGACTACAAATACAGCCTGCGCCTCCATGGTCAAAATGATTACCAGGAGCACGTCTTCCCAGATTGCGAACCGGTTCGCAACAAGGATTTGCCACATACCGAAAATGAGTGTCGGCGGCCATAGAAACGCCCAGGCCCAGACCGGCAGGTTGTGCCAGAGCAGGCGGCGTTCCGACGTTGTCGCCGGGTCCATATTGCGTCCGTCGGGACCCAGCGCCCGATCAAGCGGTCCCGCGACACTCATAAAAAGAAATGCCGGCAACAACCACCAGCCGCCATAGTCCGCGGCGGCAAGAAGCAACGGAAAAATGCCCAATGGCAGATAGTGCGGTAGGGCGTTACGAATTGACGGTTCGATGTGCCGAGTGATGTCAGCCTTGTCTGGGCCCAAGCCAACGCTTATGGCTGTATCTTGTGGCATGGCAACTGTTCAAATGGACCATTGCTCCCAAGCAGCGGACTACTAAATCGAGGTTCATGTTAACACCGGATCACGGAACCCGCACTTCCCTTCAGGACATTAGTGTTTCGACGAGACGCTCCAGAGCTTCGATACAAAACGCAGAGGTGACGGCTTCAGAGCCATGCCCTATCTGCCCCACCGCGCCCCACTTCAACGACTGGTCACCAAACGCAAGAAGCTCCGGCCAGCTCCCGTCATCACGCTGTGAACCCATGAACCTCTCCACCTGACGTTTCACGTCGATGCTTTCAAGCCGCCCGATATCATGGAGCGCCGACACTGCCTGAGCGGTCTGAAGGATATTGCCAAATCCTCCCTGCTGGTCGCGCAAGTCCAGGATTCGATCTGCAATGATCGGGCGCAGCCGATCGAGGGCAGGCCGCGCACGAATCATGGCGCGGGTGATTGCATAATAGATCGTGACCGTGTCGGGATACCACTTGGACGAGCCCTCGAGGCCATCCTCGGCAATCAAGGTTTCCAGCCATCGTTGGGCACCCCTGGTTTCGGCGTTGTCGCCGAGGTAAGCAATGACATTCGCGTTGACCACGGGGTCGGCTTCAAGACGAAAGGTCGACACGACATTGGGTTCATCTTCCGCCAGCACCCAGGTCATGAAACGCCCTTCCTGGTCGCGATTCGCCAGGATTCGCGGAACGTTCCTTCCAAGAAAAATCCAGGGGTGAGTCCCGATCACCAGCGAACAGAGCGCGGTACTGTCAAGATCCTGCGGTAGATGGCGGTAGTAGCGCCAGAATCCGGGATATTCAATGGTGTCGACAAGATACGCCCTGGTAGCCGCGCACATGGCCTTGGCCAGGGCTTCATCGCAATTTTCCAGGGCAAGTACACAAAGGGCCGAAACAAAAGGAGGTTTTTCGAAATGCCGTGGAATGTCCGGGTTGGCGATGTTGTACCGGATGCAGCGCCAGGCTCCGTTGTCGTCGATCGTGGATTCCAGGAAAACGAGACCGCGGCGGATGCTCTCTCTAGCCGCTTTTGCAAGCGCCTCGACAGTAGAAGCCGTCTTTCGGACTCTTGCCCGTTCGAGGGAGGGGGCGCGAACGGGCGGCGCGGGGTCGGAGAGTGTCTTGCGAAGAAACTCGAGTGATGCCGCGCCGGTTTTCGCCGCCTTGCGCTCGGCCGCACTGAGTTTGCTGCGCGGCGGCAGCACCACATGTGTCGAGGCATAGGTTTCTTCGTGCACGTGAATCTCGTGGTCCGCGGGCAGCGTCACACTGAATTCTTTTTCGATGGTTTCCTTGGCATTCGCGAGGAGACGTTCGCGAAAGTCAATGTCTTCGGCAGCTCTTGACACGAGGAAATCTGCTTCGTCAATGGCCTTTTTCATTGAAGTCTTCCATTCTGGTGGATCCTGGTCGAGCGTGAATTCTCGGCAGTGAAATCGATATAAGCGCGCGAATTACGGCGAGGCCGAAATACTCCCGGCAAGGGCTTCCCGCGGATGGGGGACCGAAAAGGCCGTGTTTCGTGTCTCGTGATTCGTGACCCGAAAACCAAAGCAGGCGGTGCGGCCGTTGCTCCAAGGCGGCTTGCGTCAAGGCCGGGTTTCGAAAAACTCTTACCATACTGAATTCATTGCTGGTGGTTCGCTTCTCGTCAAAGCCGTTGCGGAGCAAGAACCAGCGAGGTTCCGCGCCTACGAGCGGCTCAATAACCATGCCGAACAAGTGAGAGGTACGTTGTTAGATACCGAGTCTCTGCGGCGCGCCATCGACGACATCTATCGCTATCCCCTGCGCCAGACAGCAGTGGATACGCTTAACCGGCAGTTGCGTAGCGGTGTCACCGACGACACCCTGGCCCAACTGGTCATCGCGCTAAGGGATGAAGACCGGCTTTGCCTGGTACACGAAGAAGACGAACGCCAGGAGCCGCAGATCATCTGCTCCTTGGGTCTGATCGGAGGCTGTTGCACACCGCCATGCTTGGCTCCCATACCTTACTTTGGTAAGATTTTTGTAAGGAAGAACGCCATGATCGTCAAGATTACTTCAAAGAGACAGGTTACCTTCCCGGCGCGGGTGCTGGAAGCGCTAGGGGTAGGCCCCGGCGACCAACTCGAACTGGCGGAAGGTCCGGACGGCTACGTACTGCGGCCGCGAAGGATCGATCTGTCTCTACTCGGGGGGTTGCGCGACAAGATCCCGTCCGGCCACCCGCCGTTCGACATCAGCAAGTTCCGGGAGGAGGGATATGACCCGGCGCTACGGGATTGATACCTCGGTGCTGGTGCGGTTGATCACCGGAGCGCCTCCCGACGCATTTGCACACTGCGTGAAGCGGCTGAGCGCGCTGGTTGCCGACGGTGCGGAGATATTCGCGTCGAACCAGGTAATCGGGGAAGCTTTCGTCGCGGTTCGGCACCACTACGGCGTCGCCGCAGTTGATGCCCGCTTCGAGTTATCCAAGACGTTGCGCAGCGGTCTGGTGGCCCCCTTGAACGGGCGGGCCATTTTCGAGGCCCTGGAAGCATCCGGCGGCCCCGGCTTTTTCGACCGCCTCATCGCCGACGACTACACTCGCAGCGGCTTGACAATCCTGACATTGGACCGGAAGATGGCCGGCTTGTCCGGTGTCCGGCCACTCTAAGCTGCATTTCTCACCACCCGACGGTCGAAGCACGCGAGGAAAGGCCGTTTTCGTGTTTCGTGTCTCGTGATTCGTGAAAAACCCGTTGGTCGGGCTTGGTTCGCTACAGAAGAAATGTCGGGAAAGGCCGTGTCTCGGGAAAAGCCGTGTTTCGTGAAATACCTTACAGTCCCTGTTGCCCGCAAGGCGGCTTGAGTCTTGTTCTGACGGCCCTCTCAGGTACTTCGCCTCGCCGCGTGATGGGAAATGCACGCTGACAGGCGCCATGAATATTGCGAGACTCGACAGGATCAGACGATCTGCCTTTTGACCAGTTCCCGGAATACCCCGTCACCCTCGATGAGTTCCTTGAAGGAGCCGCTTTGCACCACTTTCCCGGCCTGCAACACGTAGATGCGGTCAGCCTGTTCCAGCGTGGACAAGCGGTGGGCGATGACGATGCGGGTCGAGGTCAGAGCAGTCAGGTTCCGCATTACCTTGGCTTGGCTTTCGTTATCCAGCCAGTTGGTTGCCTCGTCGAACAGCATGATACGCGGGGCGCCGATCACCGAGCGAGCGATTGTGACGCGCTGACTCTCGCCGCCTGAAAGGACAGCGCCACTGGTCCCGACCATGGTCATCATGCCCATGGGCATGCCCTTGATCTGGTCTTCGATATCGGCAGTCCGGACCGCCGACCATACTTCCTCGCTGACCACTTCATCATGGTGACTGACCAGATTGTCCCAGAGGTCCTGGGGATGGAGTCCGACCGACTGCGGCACCGCGCCCATTTTCCGGCGCACCTGTTTCAGGTTCAGGCGCCTCAGATCACGTCCGTCGTAATACACCGCGCCAGCGGAAGGCCAGTCGATACCCAGCGCGAGCCGGAACAGGGTGCTCTTGCCCGCACCGGACTCGCCGGCAATCGCTACGAATTCGCCGGGACCGGCTCGAATCGTGACATCGTCGAGGATCAAAGGACCGTCCAGATCGTAGCGGAAGGAAACGTGGTCGAACAGAATTTCGCCGCCCAGGTATTCAAGCGGCTCTCCTTCGACCTCGGTTTCAGGAACTGCGGCGAGCAGCGGGCTCATCTGATCAAACGCCGGCAGCATGGCGGCAACGGCGCCAAAGGACTCTCCGAGCCGGGCGATGGCGGACTGGAAAACGGCGAAGACGGTGTAAACGACGAGAAACCCGCCGACCGGGACGGTCCGGCCGCTCGCCGCCACCGTGAAAAGCAGCACGCCAGCGGCAAGAAAGGGAAGCGCGGCGCTAAATGCCCGCGAATGTTCCTCCAGCGCTCCCAGTTCGAGCTCGGCGCGTTTCTGCTCGCGATAATCCCGCGCCCAGATCGCGAAAGCCGACCCTTCGGCGTTTTCCACACGCAGCTTGGCGATACCGCCGATGATCTGGAACAGCCGTCCGGCAATGCGCCGCGCCGCGCTGATCATCCGCGCACAAGGTGAAATCTGACGCAACCCGAGGGCCACGGTGACCAGAAGCGAAGCCAGACTGAAGACGATAGCGATGACCCCGAGGGCGGCATCGTAGACGTAGATGAGGCCTAAAGCCGGAAGCAGAAAAATGATCGACAGCAGGCTATCGGCGACGACACCCTGCAAGCCATCGCGAAGTTTCTGGAACGTCATTCCCGACGTAGCCAGATCGCCGGCCGGATGGCGGTGCAGAACGCTTGACGGAAGGCGCATGAGGCGGTCCCAGAAGGCAGCTTCCAGCCGGGACGCCGAGCGCCCCTCGAGCCGCATCATCGCCGTGCATTGAAGCAGGTGCAGCAGTGCGCCGAGCAGGCCAAACCCGGCCAGCGTCACGGCCACGGCGAAGAGCGTACCGGCGCTTCCGCCCGCCACGATATGATTCGCAACGAATCCAAGCGCGAGCGCCGGCAGCAGTTTGATCAGGCCGCCCGGAAACCCGGCCATCACCAAGCGCGCCAGGTCCGCGGCCGATCCACGCAGTGCGATTCGCAGCAGGTCTGACGGTTTCACGATCCCCGACGGCAAAGGCCGATAGAATATCCAGGCTTCATTCTTCAGCGCGGCGGCGCGACGCGCCGTCATCCGGGCGCTGCTCTTGCTGACAGGGTCGATTTCGCGATAGCGCCCGAACATTCCCGGCAATAGCGCAACAGGCCGGCCGTCCTCGGCGCGGAATGCCAGCATCGCGGTGCTGTCGCCGCGCCACCACTCGTCCCCGGCTTCGAGTCTCACGCGCCGGGCGCGTACGCCTGACGCATCAAGAAAGTCAACGAGGCCGACCGGAGAATCGGAAGGCCTCGAGCGCACGGGAGTCTTGAAATCGATTCCTTGATACCGGCCGATGATCCCCAAGGCATCCGCCAGAGACGTGTCCTCGACTTGGGCGTCACGGCCGATCGGCAGGTCGTAGATATTGAAAAGCCGCTGCCGTGCAGCATTTTCGGCCGTGCGGCGGCTGGTCGTCCGCTCTCGTTCGAGATTCGCATCATCGACCACGGCCAGCCGGCGGTTGAGGCGTTCAATGCGAAAAGCGACCACATGAAACGAGGCGAGAGCCGGCAGTAGCGCGCCTTGCTCCGCCAGCGTTTCCGTTGATTTGCCCGAAAGCGTCACCTCGTCGAACAAGGTGAGCCAGCCTGTCCGCGTCAGCGGAATGACGGCTTCGCGCGGGCCGCTTGCCCCGGCAAGTTCCGCCTGGTCGACCATATCCATGAACAGGCTTGCGCCGCTGGGCGGTTCGGATACCCATACCACACCTCGCCGTACGGATAGCGTACAAGGGGCCAGGGTCCGCGTGAGGCCGTGTTCGGCCAGCGCAGTCGGACGCGGAAGGCGGCTTGCAAAACGCGAAAGCGTGTCCGTCATGGCGGTCAGCCAGGTGTCGATCTGTTCCGCCAGTTCCGCCGGATGAATCTCGGACAGCAGGGATGCCGGCAGGCGTTTCAGACGGGTGCCCGGCGAACCTTTGGCAACCAGGCTGAGCGTAGTGTCTTCGTCGTTGTCACGTTCGTCCGGTGCGACACCCGGCAGCAACCAGCCCGATTCACGGCGCAGCAGATGCTGCGGCGCCGCCTGCTCGACTCCGTCCTTGAATTCGACCAGGAACAGATTGACGGCGCCCCGATCAATGAACCAGGCGCTGTCCGGATCGTCGAGTTTCACGGGCAGGTTTGCGGCGCAAGACACAAATGTGTCGGAGCGAGCCGCGAGTTCGGCAATGGATGTGTATTCCGGCCCTGTGTCCCGCATCAGCCCGATCTGACCAGCTTGTAATACGCGCCATCCTGATCCGCAATCAACTCGTCGTGTGTGCCGCGCTGCACTTCGACGCCCTTGTCCAGCACGATAATTTCGTCGCAATCCCGCACTGTGCTCAGCCGGTGCGCCACGATCAGGCAGGTGACGCCGCGACGCCGCAAGGCATCATCGACGTGTTCCTCCGTGGACGCATCGAGGGCGCTGGTCGCCTCGTCCAGAATGAGCACGGTCGGATTACCCACCAGTGCACGGGCGATTTCCAGCCGTTGCCGCTGGCCGCCGCTGAAATTCACGCCGTCTTCCTCGACGAGGGTCGAGTATCCCCGCGGCCTGAGCAGGATTTCGTCATGGATGGAGGCGTCCCGCGCCGCGGCGATGATGGATGTATCGGGAATGGCCGGGTTCCAAAGGGTGATGTTGTCGCGCAGGGACGCGGAAAAAAGCACGATCTCCTGATCCACCATGGAAATGGACCGTCGCAGCACTTCCTCGGGAATCTCCTCCCGCGGATGGCCATCAAACAGGATTTCACCTGACCAGGGCTGATAGATACCCGAAACCAGACGCGCCAGGGTCGACTTGCCGGAACCGCTGGGACCGACCACGGCGACTCTCTGTCCCGGCTTGATCACGAGGTTGAAGTCCTTGATCAAGGGTGGCCGGCTCTTGTTGAAACCGAAGGTTACGTTTCGCAGTTCGAGCTGGCCTGCAAGCTGGAGCCGTCCGTTGAAGGTGGGGATTGAGGCTGATTCCGGACTCCGGCGCTTGAAAACGGGGTCTTCGGGGGTCCTGGAGATGTCTTCCAGTCGTTGCAAATCGGTTTCGAGCGCCTGGCGTTTGTCGGCGAACTCCAAAAATCGCCCAACAGGCGCCAGAAACATCTCCGAGAGGATATAGAACCCAACCAACGTCCCAAGGGTCATTTCTCCAGCCATGACCAGACTTCCCCCGATGCCCAGGATCGCGGCGGCGCGAAACGCGGCTATCAGGCCGGGAAGAGTGGTATTGACAGCGCCCAGCTCGGAATAGAGCTGTCGCGAATGCAGCTCGCGCGCCTGCTGACCACTCCAGCGCGAGAAGAACCGGTCATCCGACCCGGTCATGCGCAGGTTGTCCGCATGACTCAACATCTGCATGCCGACGCCGATCAGCAATCCCTGTTCGCGCCTCATCGCCTGGCTTCGAACAGCCCGGATCCCGTTGAGGAAGTGGGCCAGCATTCCGTGGAGAAGGGCCAGCGACAGTACGATCAGCGTGAGCAGGACATCGTAGGTCAACATCGCGATGAGCAAGACCGCGCTCATGGCCATGTCGATCACGAGCACAAGAAACTGGTCCGTCAGATTCTTCGCGATTCTGTCGGTGGACGAGACTCGATCCGTCAAATCGCCGACCAGCCTGTGGTGAAAAAACTCCACCGGCAACCGCAGCAGCCGCGACAAGGCCCGATTGAAGCCAATCACCGAAATCCGGATGGCCAGCCGTTTCAGGAAACGGTGCTTCAGCAAGGACAGGATATAAACCAGGAGACCGCTGCCCAGCAGCGCCGCCACCAAACCGCCCCATGGCCCATGGTTTTGCAGAACATCGTCCACGAAAACACTGAGAGACAGGGGCACAATCAGCGCCAGCAACGTCAACATGAGCGCACAGGCAATCACCCAGGAAAGCACACCCCATGATCCGTCGAGCAACGCGCCCAATTGCCGGAACAAGCCGGGCCGCCGGCCGCCGGGCCTGAAATCGGCACGGGGTTTGAATTGCAGCGCGATTCCACTGTAGCCCTTGTTGAACTCTTCAGCGGGAAGCGTGCGCCGTCCCGTGGACGGATCATTGAGATGGAAATTGCGGCTATCGAACCCTTCGAGGACGACGAAATGGCTGAATTGCCAGAACAGAATCAGAGGCAACTGCAGCTTCTTCAGTTGATGGGCGCGTACGCTGAGTCCGCTGCAGTCGAGCCCATAGTGCCTGGCGGCGCGCAAGATGCTCGCGGCACTACTACCGTCGCGGCTCACCTCGCATTTTTCGCGCAGTTCGGTAAGCGGCACCCAGCGCCCCAAGTGGGCCAGTATGCTGCCGAGGCATGCGGCGCCGCATTCCGACGCGTGCATCTGCAACAGAATCGGAGTGGTTACCCTTTGTTTCGAGGCCTCCGACGCGGCCTTGTCACTTGCCCCTCCGGAGGCATGCGGCGGCATCTACAATCGCCTCATTCCGAAAAGCGCGACCGGAGGTTGACTGCCGAGTTCGATGACAATGCGGCATTCCCTCCCCGCAAGGGGAGCAAATTCCAAGGCTTCATCGAGCGCGATGTCGACGCGGCGCACGGACGACGGCCCCGCGGACTCCAATGCCGCCTGTCCATCGAACAAGGGTACAGCGGCAATTGCCGCGACCTTTCCAACGAGTGCGTCCGCTTCTCCATCCGTCGCGGCAAGCTCTATCACCGCCGGCATGCCAACCTCGATCTGCGGCGCGACGGCGCTCTCGACCCAGACCAGCGCCCGCACGGACGAGTTGCCCTCGAACAGGTTTTCGCCGGGCTCGACCAGCACACCGTCAACCGCAACGGAACGGGCTACGCTTCCAAAGATGAGCCATGCAGCGAGGATGAACAACGCCAGGGCGATGGCCACGACCAGCAGACGCTCGCGCGGTGTGGAAATTGTCAGCAGCCGGTCGAGTTGTTCACGCTCTTCCTTTGCCTCGACGACAGTATTGTGAAACGAGTCAAATGGACTATTGAACACGACCGTGCGTAGCCATCTCAGGGAAATCAAGCAAGGATAAAGAAAATCTCATCCGGCTTGAGTGAAAGTTACTGGGAATTATATGAAATCCCGCCCAGGCAAGGTCAAGTCCCCGGCAGCGCCGGAAAGGCCGGTTTGGCGCGCATCTGTCGATGGCCTAGGGCGGCGGGGGCGCCGACGCAGCTACTTTCTTCTCAGGGGTATGCCTCATCGGTTGATGCCGCAGGGACGACGCTTGGAGTCCGCGCCGCCCCCACTTCGCTGCCGGGACGACCGACCGGCAGGAGAGGCGGGCCTGCACCCTGCAAACCAATATGATCCTCTGAATCAATTGGTTAGCAGCGAGTCTGGAAGAGCTTGCCAACGCAAACGTTTCGGCGCCGAGAGAATGGAAGATGATGCCGGGAATGTGATAGCTTGTTGTGCGCACAGCACGCCCAAGCATCCCAAGACGGGGGCATCGACCGATACCCATGGAAGTCATTTGGAGTGATACAGCCGGGCAGTAAATCATTACGGAAGATCGCGGTTGTCGGGCGAGGAACCGCGGGGGCCATGGCGGCCGCCAGCGTAACGCGGCTTCACCCCGACAGCGACCACGAGCTACACCATATCTATGACTCGCGCATCCCGGTCACCGGAGTCGGTGAAGGCAGTTGGCCGAGCCTGGTCCAAGAATTACGGCAACTGACGAATCTTCCCCATGAAACCGTCCAGCAGCGCGTGAACGGCACCCGCAAGTACGGTGTGGCATTCGAGGGATGGGGCCGGCGCAATCGAGACTTCATCCACTACTTCACGCCGCAACAGGTGTCCTACGCCTACCACCTATCCGCCGACTCGATGGCGGACCTGCTGATCAACAGCACGCGCGCCCGCCACATCGACGCGAAAGTGCTCAATATCACCAGGATGGAGGGCGGCGCCCAAGTGGAATTCGAAGGCCTGGCACCGGAACGCTACGACCTGGTCTTTGACGCCCGCGGCTTTCCAAGGGAGCTTCATCCAAACGAGCACATCCACATCCCATTCATCCCCACCAATACAGCCGTCATCCGGCGCTGTCCGGCAATCGTCCAAGAAGAGCAGGGCGGGCCGGTTCTGCAACATACCTATACCCGCGCCATTGCGCGTCCGCACGGTTGGATCTTCGTCATTCCGCTTACCGTGCACACATCCTACGGGTACATCTTCAACCGCGACGTATCCCGTCTTGCCGAAGTCGAATCGGACTTCGACGCGTTCCTTGAAACCGACGGCGTATCGCAATTCGAGCAACGCGCCGTCATTCCGTTTCCCAATTTTGTCCATCGTCGGATGTACGATGGCGCGGTGGCCCGAATCGGCAACGCAGCGGCCTTCATGGAACCCCTCGAAGCAACGGCGATCGTATCCGCGCAGTTTCAGATTGGAATGGTTCTCCAGATCCGTCTCAACCGTTCGGTAGAGAATCTCGAGCGCGACGCTCCGGTGGTCAATCGATTTCTCGTCAACAACATGCTCTGCTACGGCCTGTTCGTCGGTTGGCACTATTCGTGCGGCTCGAAGTACGACAGCGGATTTTGGCGTCACGCTCGCGACCACGCCTGGCCACAGCACCGAACAGCGGCAGACCCCGAGGTGGTATGTTGCGCGGCGCTCCGCAAATTCGACGAAATGATGGAACTGATGAACCAGCCGGTCATCGACAAATCGGACTGGAATCGGATGTGTGCGGTCCCTCTGACCAGTTATTGCCAGATGTCTCAGGGGCTTGGCTATTAGCCTGCATTTCTCACCACCCGACGGTCGAAGCAAGCGTTGTCGGCGCGGGCGGCTCGTGTTTCGTCCTGACGGCCCTCTCACGCACTTCGCCTCGCCACTTGGCGAGAAATGCAGGCCAAGGATCGGACGGACACAGGATCAGCACGCCTGTACCGGTTCCGTGCTGCCATCTCCGCGGGAGGGCTGCCGGGTTGACCGAACATGCCGGTGGTTGAGTGGCCCGGGCGGGCGACCCGCGCCGAAGCGGATGAAGACAGCGACGATGAACGTGCTTCGGACGGATGGACAGGAAGCGGTCTTGATTGCAACGCAATCATTTTATAGACTTGAAATGGGAGGTGCAACGATGGCCAGCATCACGATCCGTAAGCTCGACGACGACGTCAAGTCCAAGCTGCGTGTGCGTGCGGCGGGTAACGGCCGTTCCATGGAAGAGGAGGCACGGCTGATCCTGGCCGAGGCGGTAGGGCGGGAATCCGAACCGGAGAACCTGGCCAGCTTCATCCACGAACTGTTCAAGCCCTACGGCGGCGTTGAGTTGGAATTGCCGCCACGGGAACCCATGCGCGAACCTCCCGATTTCAGTTGAGGCTCGCCGATGTTCGTTCTTGATACCAATGTGGTGTCCGAGTTGATGCGCCCGGCGCCCGACCCAGCGATATCGTCATGGGTCGCAGAACGTGCGACATCGAGCCTGTTTCTGACGGCGGTGACCGAGGCCGAGTTGCGCTTCGGTCTTGCGGTCATGCCGCCGGGCAAGCGACGGGACAGCCTTCGGGAGGATCTCGAACGGATGCTGGACACGGGCTTTGCGAACCGCATATTGCCATTTGATAGCGACGCGGCCCGCGCCTATGCAGATATCGCGGCGGTGCGCCGTGGTATTGGGCGTCCGGTCGGGCAAGCCGATGGCCAGATCGCGGCGATTGCCCGGGCGCGCGGCATGGCGGTGGCGACGCGCAACGTTCGGGACTTCGCGGAAATAGGGATCGACGTATTCAACCCATGGCACGGCGCATGAGCGGAACGACGGACCGAGGGACCGTCTGGCGGGGGCATCGAGAGGGCGCCCGCCAAGCGCGCGAGCATCGTCCCGTGCGTCGTCCTGCCGAACCTGTGACGCACTTCGCCTCGCCACGTGGTGAGAAATACAGGCTATATAGAAGTGTCCCCTTGAGGAAGAAGAGAGCAACCGGCTTGGGGAGAAAGCCATGCGAGAGGCGGTTCAACAGCGGGACCCAACGGTAGCTTCATGGCGCATTGAGAACATTGGGTGCATTCAAGACAGTTTTTTCTCCGCTCGCGTGCGGATCATACATGCGGGAAACATCCGGGCCAGTGTCAAAGCCGCTTGATCAGATGGATGTTTCAGGCCAGTTTTTCCTCCGCCCGCGTGCGGATCATACCAGCAAGAAACATCCGAGACGTTGTCAATGCTGCTTGATCCGGGGGGATGTTTCAGGTCAGGCATCCGTAGCCGGGACCGGCTCCATCACTTTCCATGCCTAGCTACGGCGCCCTCGACATCGGCAGCAACTCGGTGCGGATGCAGGCGGCCGAGGTCGTGGCGGGTGGTCCCGTTCGCATTCTTGCCGAGGAGAGGCAGGTCACCCGGCTAGGCGATTCGGTGTTCCACCAGGGCCGGATCAGCGACGAAACGCTCAAGCTGACGACAGCCGTTCTCGGACGCATGGCAAGGACGTTCGAGAAGGAAGGCGTCGATCATGTCCGGGCCGTGGCGACGAGCGCACTTCGAGACGCCCGGAACCAAGGGGAGTTCCTCGAACAGGCCCGCGGCGCGCTGGGCATTGACGTCGAGATCATTTCGGGGCAAGAAGAGTCGAGGCTCATCCATCTGGGCGTTGAGAGCAGTTGGCCTCATCCGACGGACGACATTTTCATCTTCGACATCGGCGGCGGCAGCGCCGAGTTGATCCAAGCTCATCGCGGACATCTGAAGGCCGCTTTCTCGAAGCCTCTCGGTGCGGTTCGTTTGACGAGGACCTTCTTGAAGGACGACCCGCCCACCCAGCGCCAACTCCACCAACTCGACGAGTACATCGAGCAAAAACTGAGTCCGGTGTTACGGAGCTTCGGATCCGTGCGGCCCAGGCGCACGATTGCAACGTCGGCGACGGCGTCATCGTTGGTGTGCGCAGCGCACCGCGTTCCGCGCGCGCGCCGCGACTTGATCGATCGGATACGAATCTCCCGGGCGCAACTGCGCCGGATGTACAAGGACCTTTCGCGCCGCAGCTTGAGGGAACGGCGGTTGGCGCCCGGCATCGGCCCGCGGAGGGCGGAGGTGATCATCGCGGGGTGCGCGGTCCTCTGCCGGGTGTTGGAAGACTTCCGGCTCCCGTCGCTCTACTATTCTCGTGCGGGTGTACGAGACGGGTTGATCGCTGACCTGGCGCAGGGAGATACGGAGGCTCGTTCCTCGCGACTCGACGAAGATCGGCGCCGTGTCGTGCGCGACCTGGCGCAGCGCTACGGCGTGCCGCTTGGTCACGCCGACAAGGTGGCCACGATGGCGGCCACGCTCTTCGTGTCGCTGCAACCGCTGCACAACCTGCCGGAGTCGGCGGGACGCTACCTGGAGGCTGCCGCCTACCTGCACGATATCGGGCACTTCGTGAGCGACACGCGCCATCACCGGCATTCCTTCTATCTGGTGGCGAACTCGGATCTGGCGGGTTTCACGGCGCGGGAGCGGATGTTGGTGGCAAACCTTTGCCGCTATCACCGCAAGGCGCTGCCGTCGCCGAACCAGGAGAATTTCAGAGCCCTCTCGGACAACGACCAGCAGCTCGTCGAGCGGTTGATTCCGCCGCTTCGTCTCGCGGACAGCCTGGACCGCAGCCGCGAGCAAAGGGTCTCGGACGTGCGAGTGCGCATTCGCCGGTCGAGAGTCGAGTTGCAGATTGTCGCCTCGCAGGAAGTGGATCTCGAGCAGTGGGCCGCACAGCAGGTCGATGACGCTTTCCGACAAGTGTATAATTGCTCGCTGATCGTGCTGCAGAACGGCGCTTGATGCAATGACAGCCGACTCACGGTCTGCGGAGAAGATACGCCCGTACGCGAGGCGGCAGGGAGCGGCTCGCCTCGATCGGCTCGCCTACGAGATAGGCCGGAGCCGCAAGAGCGCGGACGCCGAGGCGGTGCATGATCTACGAGTGTCCATTCGGCGGCTGATGAGCTGTCTGAAGGCATTCCCCGAGTTCTTTTCGTCTTCAGGCAAGAAGAAGGTGCGCCGGCGGTTGCGGGAGATCATGGCCCTTGCGGGCGAAGTGCGAGACCGCGATATCGCCATCGAGCTCGGTCATCAAGCAGGGCTGTACGAGGAGAGCGAGTTGCTTGCGAAGCTGGCGGGGGAGCGTACGGAGGCAGCCCGCCGCTTGCGTCTCGTGTTGAAGCACAGTGTGAAGCGCGGCATGACTGAGAAGTGGCGCGGAAGGTTGGGGCTGTGAGACAGGCTAGGAAGTCTCTTCCATGGATCGAGGAGGGCTCCGCCGCGGAAAACGCGCGGGCTGTCTTGCCTCGCTTGGCGGAGCGTCTCTTCGCCGTGGGGCGCAAGATGGTTTCCGCCGATGTCACTCCCAAGGGTCTGCATCAATTCCGGCTGGAGGTGAAGCGATTCCGCTACGAGCTGGAGCTGTTTCAGCCCTGCTATGGCCCTGCCTTGTTGCGGCGGCTGGCGCAACTCAAGGAGTTGCAAGATCACTTGGGGGCGGTCAATGACTGCGAAACGACTTTGCAACTACTCCGCCTGCGCCCCTATCGCAAGCTTGCCGAACGGCGGGTCTTGCGCAAGCAGCTCAAAGCGCTGAGTCAGACAAGAACGCAAGCATTCATCTCGTACTGGAACGAGACCTTCGACCAACCCGACCGCCTGCGCTGGTGGACAACCTATCTGGAACGGTACCCCCGGTAAGGCACTCTTGAGATCCGGCGGGAGAGCCGGAGATCTATTCCTCGGCGTCTTCCAATTCTTTGTCGATTTCCCCGGCTTCCTCGACTTCCTCGAGGGGTTCCGGAGGCTGCGGATCAAGGTCGACAGCAATCTCACCCGTCCGAATCTCTTCCATCGCGATCTTGGTCGGCTTACGCGATGTTGTCGATATGGTTGGCCGCGCGCCGACCTGGAGCTGGCGGGCGCGCCGCGCGGCGGCAATGATAAAGCGGTAGACGCCCTGTTCCTCGTCGTTCGGGATGAACCACGGTTGATCGGGCGGTTTCTCCCGATCCTCGCTACTTGGTTTTAACTTGACTTCTTCGCTCATATCCTGGTGCCTGCCTGGAAACTCTCCACGATCGGCTCGATCCGTTCCGCCATTCGTCTCTGTCTGCAACGCTCCGCGATGCGGATGCTCCGAAGCTGATCCACCGTCTCGGTCCGGCCCGCCATTCGTTGTTGGCGGCAACGCTCCGCGACGAGGATGCTCCGGAGCTGTTCCGCCGTCTCGTCGATCTGATCGTTGATCAAGACGTAGTTGTAGTCCCCGTAGTTCGCCACTTCCTGAGCGGCCTCTCGCAAGCGGTACTCGATCACCTCGTTCGAGTCGGACGAGCGGTTGCGTAGCCGGTTTTCCAGTTCGCCGGGCGATGGCGGGAGGATGAAGACGGTGACTGCTTCCGGAAGCCTCTTCATCAATGATGCCGCACCTTGCACGTCGATGTCCAGGAGTAAATCGTGACCCCGCTGCCGGGCGCTGTCGAGCACGTCTTTCGAAGTCCCGTAATAGTTGCCGAAAACCCTGGCCCACTCGAGAAGCTCGTTGCGGTCGCGCATCGCGAGGAAGTCCACTTCGGACACGAAACGATAACTCTTGCCCTCTTCATCGCCCCGGCGCGGCTGGCGGGTGGTAACCGAGGTGGAAAAGTCGAGATGTGAGTCGGTTTCGATCAGGCGGCGCGCGAGCGTGGATTTGCCGGAACCCGAGGGCGCCGAGATAATGAGCACGACACTCACAGCCTAGGATTATTCCAGATTCTGAGCTTGCTCGCGAATCTTCTCGATCTCTCCTTTCAACAGGACACCGACCTCGCTGACGGCGATCCCTCCCTGGCCGAGCACCGAACTCTTCGAAAGAATCGTGCTGGTCTCGCGATTCAGTTCTTGAGCGATGAAATCGACTCGCTTGCCGATCTCGCCGTCACCATCGAAGACCTCGACGAGGCGTTGCAGATGCGACCCGAGTCTCTGCAGCTCCTCACTGACGTCGGCTCGGGCGGCCAGGACGCCGGCTTCCTGAAGGATTCTCTGCGGATCGGGGCCGACGCGGTCCAGCATTTCGGACAGCTTTCTCTCGAGATGCCTCTGGAAGTGCTGCACGGTATCCTCACGGACGGCCTGCAGCTTCTCGAGGGCTTGTCCGATGGCTTCCACGCGCTTGCGCAAGTCCTCAACGATCCCCTCGCCTTCGGCCCGCCGGCTCTCGTTGAGAGTGTCGAGCGCTTTGACGAGAGTGTCGTTCAGCGTCTTCTCCAGGAGCGCCCGCTTCTCATCATCGAGTTCGGCGGCGACGACCGTGACGGCGCCAGGGAGCCGCAACAGCGTATTGGGGTCGGGCGGGGTCGTGAACCGACGGTCCTTGGCGATCTCTTGAAACGCGGCCAGATAGCCTTCCACCAGCGTGCGGTTCAGGCGTGTCTCCTGAGGGGGAGCGTTCCATTCCACGTTGATCGTGATTTGCAGTTGTCCGCGCCGGATATGCTCTTTGACCATTCGGCGCATCCCTGGCTCGAACGGATCGAGATCGGGCGGCATGCGGATCTGGATGTCCGCGAAGCGGTGATTGACGCTCTTGATCGTGACGATCATCGAGAGCGAGTCCGCGTCGGTCCTGACGCGGGCGTATCCGGTCATGCTCCTGGCCATAAACTCACCTGCTTTTTTGTCCCTGGCTCCAGTTCACATTTGACTCAAGTTCACGCGGCGATCCGTTGTCCTGCTTGCCGGTCCGGGCGGAGCCTCGCTAGGAGTCTGTCCCACAGGAATCAGAGCTGTCGTTGGGTGCGATTGGATCAT
>JAPPLB010000057.1 GCA_028819575.1 Bryobacterales bacterium
GCGCAACGAAGTCCTGGCGGTCGTATCGCGTGCTTCGGCCGTCGGGTGGTGAGAAGTGCAGGCTAGCAAGATCAGCTCTGGCCGCCCGCCCTCCGAGTTGTCTGGCTGGAGCTTGGCCCGGCGGTCTGCAAGCGAGTGTGTCGGGTCATGCCGAGCCGGTCTGCTGAAACGGAGGACATCGGGTCGAGACGGACAGCGCTTGCATGCCGCTGGTTTCCGTTAGAATCAGCGGGCTGCGGGGAGAGTCTGTGAAAAAGAATCTTGGGCCCCTGATCGGCTTGGCGGCGGTGTACCTGCTGTTTTGCCTGTGGGCGGGAGAGCCGTTCTACTCGAACTTCAACCGCGTCACGGTGCTGACGCAGAGCGTGATCGTGACGGCGGGCGCGCTGGGGATGACGCTGATCATCATCTCGGGCGGGATCGATTTGAGCGCCGGATCGGTGATTGCTCTGTCGACGGTGGTGATCGCGAAGCTGCTCGAAGCGGGCTGGTCTCCGCTTGCGGCGGCGGGAGCGGGAATCCTGATCGGCGGGGCGTGCGGCGCGGCGAACGGCTTGCTGATCACGCGCTTGAAACTGGTCCCGTTCATCATCACCCTGGGGACGTTGTTGGTGTTTCGAGGGACGGCGACGGGGTTGGCGGACGAGCAGAAGATCGACGCGCCGATCACTTGGCTGAACACGATGTTGGCGAAGTTTCCCGAACCGGCCTGGCTGATCGTTGCGCCGGGAGTCTGGGCGACGCTGCTGCTTGCCGTCGTCGTGGCTCTGCTGCTGAGGAACACCGTGCTGGGACGGCATATCTTCGCGATCGGCTCGAATGAGAACACTGCGCGGCTGTGCGGGATTCGCGTGGAACGTGTGAAGTTGGCGCTGTACTCGCTGGCCGGGACGTTGATCGGTTTCGCGGGGTTGATGCAGTTCAGCCGGCTGACCGTAGGCGATCCGACAGCGGCGAAGGGGATGGAGCTGGACATCATCGCTGCGGTCGTGATCGGCGGCGGAAGCTTGAGCGGCGGCGAGGGGAGCGTGACGGGCTCGGTTGCGGGGGCGATGTTGATGGCGGTCATCCGCAACGGGCTGAGCATGAAGGGCGTTCCGAACTGGGTCCAGGATGTGTTGACGGGGTCGATCATCGTGGCGGCGGTAACGATGGACCGGCTGCGGCATCGGTCCGGAGGATAGGAATCGTAGGGTCCGTCGGATGGGCGGACGCGCGTCTGCAGGGGCTCGCGAGCCTCTCGTCTCACCCTGGCTTCCGACACGACGTTTCCCTCTTGCTGAAATCGCGGCATACTGAACATATCGCTTCTTTGGGGTTCTGGCCCCGGTTGTTTCCATGGACGGCTGGCGTTCTCAGATCTTTATTGTCTTTTTGCTGATGACGGTCGTCCTCGCGGCGGGGACACTGGGCTTTCAGGCTGTGGAAGGCTGGTCGTTGTTTGACAGCTTCTATATGACGCTGGTCACTCTGACGACAGTCGGCTACGAAGAGATACACCCCTTGTCATTTCGCGGCCGCGTTTTTGCCTCGGTTCTGATGCTGGCCGGGGTGACGACGATCTTGGCGTCCATCACGATTTTGGGCGATATGATGCTGAAGCTCGAGTTGGGAGACGCCTTCGGGCGCCGGCGGAGGAGGATCATGCTCAAGAAGCTCTCCGATCATTACATTGTTTGCGGGGCGGGGCGTGTCGGCCGGAGCGTCGTGCGGGAGCTGAAGCGAAACGAAGCCAACGTGCTGCTCATCGAGTCGGATCCGGAGCGCGCGAAGTGGGGCGCGGATCAGGATGTGCCGACGCTGGTTGCGGATGCCACGCAGGACTCGACGTTGCGGACCGCTCAAATCGAGACGGCGAACGGACTCGTTGCCGCTGTGGACTCCGACGCGCAGAACGTGTACGTGACGCTGTCGGCCAGAGTGCTGAACCCGAACCTGTTGATCGCGTCGCGAGCAAGCAGTCGGGATGCGGCGGATCGGCTGCGGCGGGCGGGAGCGAATACGGTGTTCACGCCCTATGCGTTCATCGGACATCGGTTGGCGCAATCGATGCTGCGGCCTCATGCGCTGAGCTTGCTCGATGTTGCGTCCGCGTTCGGGAACTCGACCGATCTGGACATCGAGGTTGAAGAGGTACGGGTTTCCGAATCGAGTCGCATGGTTTCCCAAACGCTCGATGAGTCGCGCATCAAGTCGGAGCTGGGGGTGATCGTGCTGGCCGCCAGGAAGCCGGGCGGAGAGATGCAATTCAATCCCGCTGGAGATACGCGGATCGAAGCCGGCGGCGTGTTCATCGTGATGGGCGAGCGGTCGAACTTGGAGAAACTGGAAGAGATTCTGGAGAGCTGAGTTGCAGCGCATATTGACGGCAGCGCAGATGCGGGAAGCGGACCGCGTCACGATTGAGGAGCGGGGCGTGCCGGGGCTGGTGCTCATGGAGAACGCCGGAGGCCGCTTGTACGAGCTGCTGGTGCGGTGTTTTTCTCCGTTGAGCGAGCAACACGTCGTCGTGCTTTGCGGCAAGGGCAACAACGCCGGAGACGGCTTTGTGGTGGCGCGTCAAATTGCAACGCGGGTCGGCATGGAGCGTTTGGAGGTTGTGCTGCTGGTGAACCCGGCGGAGTTGAAAGGAGACGCTGCGGCGAACTATCGAGCCCTGCGAGGGGTGGGCGTGGAGCCGAGGGTTGCGCCGGATGCCGCCGCTTGGCGCGAGATTCTACCTTGCCTCACTCCGGCTACGCTTGTGATCGATGCATTGCTGGGAACGGGGCTGCGCGGGCCGGCGAAAAGTCTCTACGCGGCAGTCATCGCCGACGTCAACAGTGGCTTTCCGCACGCGCAGGTCGTGGCGGTGGACATCCCGTCGGGTATGCCTTCGGACACGGGTGAGCCTGTCGGGCCGGCTATGCGCGCCGACCACACGGTGACCTTTACGGCGCCGAAGGTGAGCCAGGTGTTTCCGCCGAATTGCGAGCGCATGGGCGATCTTGCCGTGGCCCCGATCGGGACGGCGAACGCGGTGCTCGATGCTTTGGAGGGTCCGTTGCTGGCGCTCGTCGAGGCGTCGGACGTTGGCGCTCTGTTCGTGCCGCGCGAGAAGTCTGCCCACAAGGGCAGCTATGGGCATGTGCTCGTGATCGGTGGGTCGAAGCCGAAGCCGGGAGCGGCGATGATGGCGGGAACGGCGGCTTTGCGAGCGGGAGCCGGCCTGGTGACCGTAGCGACGGCGGCGAGCGCCGCGCCGGCGATCGTGAGCGACAGGCCGGAGTTGATGACGCTGCCGGTCGCGGAGTTGGAAGACGGTTCGATGGGCGAGTCGGCGTTCAGAGAGAGTTGGCTTGAGGGAAAGACGGTCGCCGCTATCGGACCGGGGCTGGGGACGAGCGAGGAGAACCGCACGCTGGTGGGCCGTGTCGTTCGCGAGGCGAATATGCCGCTTGTCGTGGATGCGGATGGGCTCACGGCTCTGGCGGGCATCGTGGACTGGCGGGCGGCGAGTGGATTGGTCGTGTTGACGCCGCATCCAGGTGAGATGGCGAGGCTGACGGGGCTTACCAGCGCCGAAGTGCAGGGAAGGCGTGTTGAGGTGGCGCGGTTGCTTGCCACCCAAAAGAAGGTCTACGTGGTGTTGAAAGGCTTTCGGACTCTGATTGCTTCGCCCGACGGCGGTGTACTGGTGAATCCGACGGGCACGCCGGCGCTGGCCAAAGGGGGCTCAGGGGACGTGCTCACGGGGATGGTTGCCGGTTTGCTTGCGCAATTCCCGGCGCAGCGGCCGGAGGTGGTGATCGCGGCTGCGGTGTATCTGCATGGGCTGGCGGCTGAGTTGGCGGTCGAAGAGAGCGGCGAGCAGACCTTGGCCGCAACGGATCTGTTGGACTACTTGCCGCGGGCGATTCGACGGGTGAGCTCCTGATGCGGCGGCATTGGCGGACCTCTTCGCCGCGAGAGACGATGCTGGTGGGGGGCGCAATCGCCGGGGAATTGAAACCGCCTCAGTGGATTCTCCTGGTCGGAGATCTAGGCGCGGGGAAGACGACGTTCGCGAAAGGCCTGATCGGCGGTTTGGGTAGCGCGCCGGCGGATGAGGTGTTGAGTCCGACGTTTTCGTTGATTCATGAGTACGACGGGCCGCCGAAGGTGTATCACATCGACTTGTACCGGCTGGATCGCGTACCGGAACTGGAGACGCTGGGGCTGGATGACATGTGGGATGAACCGGCCGTGGTGTTGATCGAGTGGGGCGAGAAGTTCGCCGATCAATTTCCGGACGAAGTGATGAGGATCGAGATTCGGGATTTGGGAGGCGATGAGCGCGAAGTCGTGATCCGGAACGAAGTCAACGCTTGAGGTTGTAACGAAAGACGAACTGGAGGCTGATGTTCTCTCCTCGGAAGTCGGCAGGTAGAGGAGGCAGCGGGTTGGAAGCGCTGATGCCGGCGACGGCGGCGCGGTCGAGAGAACCGATCCCTGATGAGTTGGCGATGACGAGCTTGGCAATCGTGCCGTTGGGCACGATGCGGAGTTGGATGGCGACGGCGCCGCGGTTCATACCGCGGCGGGCGCTCTCGGGAATCACGGCGAACCAGTTCCGCCGCACGGTTGAAAGCACCTGTAGCAGGTAGGGGCGAAAGTCGACGCCCATCGGGTCGCTGAGCAGCTCGAGGTTGCTGCCGGCGTTGCCGGGTGAGGGTGGAAGGTAACCGCTGAGTCCGCCGGTCCCGAAACCGTCTCCGACTGCCTGTCTGGCCCCGCGGCCACTTCTGAGATTGCCGATGGCGCCTTGCACGATTTGACCAGGGCGGGCGTTGAAGGCGAGGCTGCCGAGCTGGGCGGGCCCGGCGCGCCCCGGAGAACCGGTACGGGCTTCTTCCAACGTGAGCTTGGGCCGCTGGTTCGATCGAGAGGGCCGCTTCGGCATCGGCAGCTCGGATGGGCGGCCGAGGCGGCGGTCGGGATGAAACTCGCCGGGGAAGGGAGTGCGGGCTGCGATGAGGGGTGGAGCGGGCTCAGGCTCGGGCTCGGGTGCGCGTTGCTCCGGCGGCGGCTCAGGCTCGGTTTCTTCGGGTTGTTCGGCCTGGGCTGGAGCGGACTCGGATTCCCCTTCGGGTTCGGGTTGCGGGTTGGGCGGCGCCGGAACGATTTCTTCCGGTCGCTCCATCACCGGCACGGGAAGCTCGTCCTTGCCTTCGAACTCGACGCTGACGGGTCCTTCGTTGGGTTCGGGCTGCGTCAGTTCCAGCAGGAAGTCCTCCGGAGGCGAGAGGAGGGTGAAATTCGGGGCTTCGAGGTCCAGGGGCCGCTGCTCGAGAGGCAACATGGTTGGCTGCAGAAGCAGGGATGCAACCAGGAAGGCGTGGACGACGAGCGAAAGCGCCATGGGCTTTCGTTTCCCCGCCAGCGAAAGACTCTCGTCCCAATGGACCTCGAGGACGAGTTCGGGCTCGTCTTCAGGAGCTGCCGTCCCGGGCGAACCGGCCTCCGTCTCGGATGCTTCGGGAGCAGCTTCGGTCTCGTGGGGCGCAGCTTGCCCTTCCTCCGGCGGAACATCCGAGGGGTCGTCCGGAAGGCCTTCAGCGGGCGCTTCATTCAGCGCCAAAGGGGTTCCGCGAGCCGGCTGATAGTCCTCGATGAGGAGGCGCAGGTCGGGTTGATCGTCGCTTGGCAGCGCCGGCGCGCGGTAGGGAGCCGCCTCGTGAAAGCCTCTCCACCAGTCGTCGCCGTGACGGGAGTAGTCCTGAATCAGCAGGCGGAGATGGCGCGCGGGCGCGCCGTTCGTTGCCCTTCTTGCAGGCTCTTGATCGGACCGGGGTAGTGATGCAAATCGAGTCAGCCACTGCCGGGCTCGCAAGCCGTAGTCTTCGAGCAGTAGCCGTAGATCCGGTTCCGTCTCCGGTCGACTCACGTGTCGGGCGTCGCCATTGTGGCCGCGACAACGCGGGAATGGCGCTCCATTTCCTCTATTATTCTAAGCCCCGCTTCAAGTACCGCCCGGCCGTCCTTGCCGCTGATCCGTGGGCGCTTGCGGGTGGCGATGCAATCGAGGAACGCTTCGGCCTGGCGAGCCAGAGGCTCGCCCTTCTCGGCTTCGAGCTTGCGGTATGTCAACTGAAAAGCCGCATCGACTCCGGAGAGGTAACCGTCTTGCCGTGTGTAATCGATCGATACGTACTGACGGGGTTGGAAGAAGCGCAGTTTCCGAATCTTCTCGGTAGAGACGCGGCTGGCTGTGAGATTCGCTACACAACCGTTTGCAAAGATCAATCGGACACTGGCGATGTCGGCTTTCGAAGAAAGGACCGGGATGCCGGTGGCTTCGAAACGCTCGAGCGGGCTGTCGACCAGGTCGAGAACGATATCGAGGTCGTGGATCATCAGGTCGAGGACCACGTCGACATCGAGGCTGCGCGGCGAAAAGATGCTCATCCGGTGGATCTCGAAGAAGAGCGGTAGATTGGCGACATCTCTTATGACCTCAACGATCGGATTGAATCTCTCGAGGTGACCGATCTGGAGGATACATCCGTTCTCTTCGGCTGAGCGGATCAACCGATCAGCGGAGTCGAGATCCGGTGCGATCGGCTTTTCGACAAGCAGGTCGATTCCGGTGTTGAGGAGCTCGACGCCGACTTGGGCATGGTGCTGTGTGGGAACAGCGACGACGGCTGCCTCGACACGGCCCGCGAGCTCGGCGGCGCTCCCGAGCGCCTCGCAATCGTATTCGCGGGCGATGGTTCGGGCGCGGTCGAGATCGTGGTCGACGACGGCGACGAGATGGGCGGCGGGCAGGTTGCTCAGCACGCGGGCGTGCTGCTTTCCAAACGTGCCGACACCTACGACGGCGACTCGGGTTGGGTCGGTGGCGGGGCTTTGCTGCATGCTCGCGCCGTCAGCTTTTCCAGGAGCTCAAAGGCTTGGCCTGCATTTCTCGCCCGGTGGTGAGGCGAAGTGCGTGAGAGGGCCGCCAGGCAAGCGCAACGAAGTCATGGCGGTCGTATCGCGTGCTTCACCCGTCAGGTGGTGAGAAATGCAGGCTAATATCCTAGCACCGCGATGTCGGCCTGATGGGCGGACTGGAGAGCTTCTTCCATGTCGACAAAAAGGGTCTTGCCGGCTTCGACGGCCAGGGCGGTGGCTTTGGCTTCGTGCATTTTCAGGAACGTCGTCAGACCGATGACGGGGACATCGAAACGCATGTCCTGATTGGGTTTTGCCATCTTGACGATGGTGAGCGGGCGGCCGTTGCTGAGGCCGCCGGCCCGGGTGATGACGTCATTGGTGCCCTCCATGGCCTCGACGGCGACGCAGGCGCGTTCGCAGATGGCGACGGTTTGGCCGATGTCGTAGCTCACCAGGGCGCGGGCGACTTCCTTTCCGTATTCGATGTCCCCCCATTCGTCAGCGCTAGGTGACCGCGACGTCAGGCAACCCTCTTTTGCGAGGAAAGGCTCCAGAAACCGCGTCGAATCGATCAGGTGGATGTCTTCGTCTTCCAGGAATCCGGCGACGGCGCCGAGCAGCGAGTCGGTGTTTTTGCGCGGCAGCGAAGCAAGTAGCTTCAGCAGTTTCCAGTCGGGACGGATCGAAGAGTAGATCCGCGCATGACGCACGCGGCCTGCCATGACGGCTTCGGTGATTCCTTCGTTTTGGAAGACGCGGACGAGCTTGGTCAGTTCGCCGAGGGAAACCCAGTGACAGCGATTGACTTGCTCTTCGAGTTCCGGGTCGGCCTCTTCTTTGATCGCGACGGCGATGACTTCGTGCCCTTGCTGCCGCGCTGAGGAAGCGACCAGCATCGGAAACCGGCCTCCTCCGGCGATCAGACCGAGCTTCATTTGATGACGCCCCGTTTGGACGAGGTGATGAAATCGAGCAATTGTTGGAGCGTCTCGTCCATCTCTTCTTCGCCACGGATCTTCTCGAGAGCCTGATCGGTGTTCAGATTTGACTTGGTCAGTCGCCGCAAGGCCTTGTGAAGCCGCTGAATGGACTCCTTGGAGAAGCCGCGGCGTTCCAGTCCGACCTTGTTGACCCCGAAGACTCGCGCGCTGCGGTCGGAGACGACCAGAGAGAACGGCATGACGTCTTGCGTGATGACGCTGTAGCCACCGATATAGCAATGCGCGCCGACGCGGCAGAACTGATGGACGCCGCTGTGGGCGCCGACGACGGCCCAGTCTTCGACGGTGACGTGTCCGCCGAGCGTGGCGCTGTGGGCGAGGATGGTGTGGGAGCCTACATGGCAATCGTGGGCGACGTGCGCGTAGGCCTGAAGCAGGTTGTCGTCGCCGAGCGAGGTGGTCCCGCCGCCGCCCTCTGTTCCGCGATGGATGGTGACGAATTCCCGGACGAGATTGCGGTGACCGATGTGTGTTTCGGTTCTCTCGCCGTGATACTTGAGGTCTTGTGGAGCGATGCCGACGGTGGAATAGGGCGAGAAGGTGTTGTCCTCGCCGATGGTGATCGGGCCTTCGACGTAGACGTGGGCAAGGAGCCTGGTGCGGGCCCCGATTTCGACGTCAGGGCCGATGACGCAGAACGGGCCGATGTCCGCCGTTTCGTGGACGCGCGATGTCGGATCGACGACTGCCGTTGGGTGTACCGCCATGGCGGGCTCCGCTAAGACGCTGGGTCTTCTTTATTGGAGGCGGAACCTGCGTCGGCCGGTCGTGCGGTGGTGGTCTTGTCCGCAACGTGACACATCAGCACGGCGTCCGCCACCGGTTTGTCCTCGACCAGGGCGCGGGCGCTTACCTTCCAGACGTTACCCTTGCGCTTGAGGACTCCGAGCTCGATCCGGAGTTGGTCGCCGGGTAGAACGGGTTTTCGGAAGCGGGCTTTCTCGATGGCCGAGAAGAGTACGACCTTGTCCGCGAAGTTCTCGCCGCGCTTCGGCCCGTGGGTCAGCAGCAGAACGGCCCCGACCTGCGCCATGGATTCGATGATGAGGACGCCCGGCATGACCGGCAGTTCGGGAAAATGGCCCTGGAAGAACGGCTCGTTGGCGGTGACGTTCTTGATACCGACAATCCGGTCTTCCCCCATCTCTTCGATGCGGTCGACCAGCAGCAACGGATATCGGTGGGGCAGCACCGAAAGGATGTGATTGATGTCGTGCATGGGAGCGAACCAGCGGGCCGCAGGCGGCGGTCGTTTCGTGTTCGCCAAGCGGGGGGTGGGGAGAGAGCAGGCTCATTGTACCAGAGGCTCGGCGCGATACCATGGAACGATCGGCTTATGGATCCCCTGCTTGCATACACCACCGAAAAGGTTCCCGAGATCACGGATTGGATCGAGCAACTCGTCAAGATTGAGTCTCCTTCGAGCGACCCGGCGGCGGTGAATCGGGCCGTCGAGTTCGTGGCGGACCGTCTTGCGGGCGAGGCGGAAGTGGTGCGCCATCGCGCGAATGGCTTCGGCGATCATTTGCGGTTGGAATTCCCGTTGCCGGGCCGGCGCAAGCAGGCGCAAGTGCTGGGAATCGGGCACCTGGATACGGTGTATCCGGTCGGGACGCTCGCGAGTATGCCGTTCAAGAGGGCGCAGGGGCGGTTGTGGGGGCCGGGCGTGTTCGACATGAAGTCGGGCGTGACGTACTTCGTCTTCGCTGCCCGCGCTTTGCGTGATTTGGACATCCCGGTGCGCCGCCGCTTCGTGGTGCAACTGAACTCGGATGAGGAGATCGGCAGCCCCAGTTCTCGTCGCTACACCGAGCGGGAGGCGAAGAAGAGCGTGGCGGCGCTGATTGCCGAACCGAGCGCGGGTCCCGATGGGAATGTGAAAACCGCGCGAAAAGGCGGAGGCGGATTTCGGATTGGCGTGCGAGGGATCGCGGCCCACGCGGGTCTCGATTTCGCGGCCGGTGCAAGCGCGATTGTGGAGTTGGCGCGACAGATCGAGAGAGTCGCAGAGTGGACGGATCTCGCAAAGGGAATCACGATCAACCCCGGACTGATCAGGGGAGGAACGGCGACCAACACGGTTGCTGAAGAGGCTTGGGCCGAGGTTGACGTACGTGTTCCGAGGAAGTCGGATGCCCGGCGGCTGGAGCGAAAGTTCGCCTCTCTGAAGTCGTTCGATCGGCGGACGCAAGTGCGCGTCGAGGGCAATCTGCGGCGGCCGCCGATGGAGCGGAATCGGGCCATTCTCGGAATCTACCGTCTGGCGCGGAAGCTGTCGCGCGAGTTGGGTTTGGAGTTGGGTGAGGCGCAGGTAGGCGGTGGGTCGGACGGGAACTTTACGGCGGCATTGGGCTTGCCGACCTTGGATGGGATCGGCGCGGTTGGCGAGCGGCCGCATTCGCCCGGCGAGTGCATCTACGTCGACCGCATCGCGGATCGTGTGGCTTTGATCGCCAAGGTGATCGCGGCGTTATAGCTGTTGAGTTCGACACGGCTCCTGTCGCTCGGCGGCAATCGAGGCGGGAATGCCGACTTGGTACGATGGGAAGTACAGCTCGATCCCCAATTTCTCGCGGATGGCGCTGCCGTCGACACGGCGGTCGGCGCGGCGGGTTTCGTCGACTTCGTCGGAGGTGACGGATTCCGGCATCGGCAGATTCATCTGGCGGGCGCAGAAAGCAGCGATGACCCGCGACGTGCAGGGTTCCTCGTCGGCAACGGGGTAAGCGCCGGTGATGTCGGAGGAGAGCGCTTCGATCGCGTGCCGGGCGGCATCGTCGCGATGGATGCGCGAGACGAAGTTGTCCCCGCGTCCGACGAGCTTGTAGCGGCCCTCCGAGAGGGCTCGATGGACGCCGCGGCCGGGTCCGTAGATGGCGGCCGGCCTCAGAATCAGCGACGGCCAAGGTCCTTGCGCAACGGCTTCTTCTGCCTCGACACGGAGATGCTGGCGGCGGGTTTCCGGCGTGGCAGGAGTTTGTTCGTCAACCTCGCGGGTGGATCCGTAGACGCCGGTTGTCGAAAAGTAGACGACGCGGGAGGGAACGTCGCCGAGCATCTCGACGATCCGCGGCGTCGGGTCGAACAGGTTGCCGTCGGCCTTGAGCGTTGGGACGGAAAGCAGAACGCGGACCTTGGGCGGCGCCAGCTTGATCCATGTATTGTCGGCGTGGGTTTCGGTCAGGTCGAGGCGTAGAACCGTTGCCCCGAGGGTTTCGATTTCGCGAAGACCTGCGGGATTGCGAGTGGTTGCGTAGACTTTGGTTCCCTCTTTGAGCAGGCGGCGGGCTACTTCGGAGCCCGTGTAGCCGCAGCCGAAAATGAGGACTGGCTTCATGACGGTTGCGCCACGGAAAGCGAAACCGCGGCGCGATGATAATCTTGTCTGCAAGCTAAGGATACCGGGAGGATGGCGTGACAGCGGTGGAATGGTTTGTCCGGGATTTGCAGAAGCGGGGCGTCGAGTGGGTGGCGACGCTGTGCGGACACGGGCTCGACCCTTTCGATCAGGCCTGCCGGAAGCATGGGCTTCGGCTCGTGGATGTGCGCAACGAGCAGTCGGCGGGATACATGGCCGAAGCTCACGGACGGTTGACGAAGCGGCCCGGTGTCGTCGCTGTGTCGAGCGCGGTGGCTCATGCCAACGCCATGACGGGCGTCGTCGATGCTTTTCTCGATGGCGCGCCGATGCTCCTGTTGACGGGTGCGGCGGCTTTGCGGACATCGGGATTGGGGCACTTCCAGGACATCGATCAGGTGGCGCTCGCGCAGTCCGCGACACGGTATGCGCGTTTGATGGATCGTCCGGACCGCACGCTTCAGATTCTCGACGAAGCCTGGCGTGCCGCGTCGGGCGTAAGACCCGGTCCGGTGCATCTCACGTTTCCGATGGACATGCAGCGGACGGAGGTTTCCGATCGGCGCATGCTTCCCGCAACGCGGGAGCCGGCAGCCGAAGCAGCGGCGGGCGTGGAATGGGAGCGCGCCGTGGCTGCGCTCGGCAGGGCTGAGCAGCCGTTGATTGTGGCGGGATCGGGACTGTACTACGGTGGCGAGGCCGAGGCCGTTTGCGCATTCGCCAGGGAGTTTTCGGTTCCACTGGCGGTTTCGATTTGGGACCGCGGTGTGGTTGACGAACCGTTGGAGGCTTTCGTCGGTGTGGTGGGCGCGGCGACCGGCGGTCCGGTGATTCTTCCTGGGGCGGATTGCGTCCTGATGGCGGGCGCCGAGCCGGACTATCGGGTCGGGTATCTGCACACTGGTGCGATTCGGGACGATGCGGAGGTTGTGCGAATCGACCGCGGCTGGAGGGAGTTTACCGAGGCCTATCGCAAAAACGGCGGGAAGCGGCACTTGAGCTGGCTCAGTGAGGCACGACGGCGCCGCGCAGTCTACCAGGAGCGCGTAAAGAGGAAAGGCGAAAGGCAAGCAGGGGGCGCGTTGCACGCGCTGCATGTCGTCAGGGCTGTGGAAAAGACTCTGCCTGACGACGGGCTGCTGCTGCTCGACGGAGGCAGCATCGGGCAGTGGTTCCATCAGTTGCTGCCGGACCGCTATCCGGGCCATTGGCTGACGTGCGGGCGTAGCGGCGTCGTCGGTTGGGGGCTCGGCGGAGCCATGGGGGCTCGGGCTGCTTATCCGGACCGGCCGCTTGTGCTGGTCTCGGGCGATGGAGCTTTTACGTTTACGGTTGCGGAACTGGAGTGCGCCGCGCGTCAGGGATTGGGGTTTGTGGCGATCGTTGCGGACGATGAAGCTTGGGGGATCACCGAACAAGGCCACCTGCAGCAGTTCGGTGAGGCGATTACGAGTAAGCTGGGACCGATCGATTTTGCCGGGTTGGCGGAATCCTTGGGAGCACGCGGGGTTCGGGCTACGAACGACGCGGAGTTGGAGCAGGCGTTGCGGCGAGGTCTGGCGGACTCGGGCGTGACGGTGATTCATGCCCGCATTACGGGCGGGAACCCGTAATCTCCGCTGCAGGGAACGCTTGGTGAAAACCGTTGCCGACGAGTTGCTCGAGTTCGGGTTCGGTGAATCCGAGATCGGCCAGACGCTGGAACTCGTCGTTCAGTGTGCAAGCGAAGAACGACGGGTCGTCGGTGTTGATCGAGATCGGGATGCCCGCTTCGTACAATCTTCGGACCGGATGTTCGGCGTAGGATGGGTAGACCCCTGTTTTGAGGTTGCTGGTCGGGCAGATTTCAAGCGGGATCCGGTTCTCGGCAAGGTGCTCGACCAGGCGCGGGTCCTCGATGGACCGGACTCCGTGTCCGATCCGGTTCACGCCGAGTGAGCGGACCGCGTCCCACACGCTTTCAGGACCCATGGCTTCGCCGGCGTGCGCTGTGAGGCCGAGACCATGCTCCTGGGCGAGCCGGTAGTGTTCGGCGAACTCTCGGGCCGGAACCTTGTGCTCGGAGCCGCCGAGCGTGATGCCGCAAATGCTTGCGGATTTGTACCCAAGGCAGTTCTTCAACAAGTCGAGCGCGGCTTCCGGACCGACGTCGCGCACGAGATCGACGATCCAGCGCAGCCGTACTTCGCTATCGGACGCGGTATCGTCCATCACTTCGATCATTTCGGGCAACTGGAGCCCTCTCCAGATGTACTCGATGAGCGAGACGGTGACTTCGGCGTAGACGATGTTTTGGGCGGCCAGCGTGTCGCGTACGGCGATGATAAGGCTGCGGAAGTCTTCGATGTCTCGGAAGAAGTAGCTCGTGAGCAGGTAGCTCGTGAGGAACTGGGGGAAAGTTTGGAAGCGGAAAAGTGCATCGGCTGCTTCCGGGGGGGAGAGCAAGCCTTGAGCGAGATGTTCGAGGTGGGGAGAGGCGCGGAACAGCGCGAGATGATGATCGGGAGCATCGGCGAGGGCTTGTTGGGGGGGGCGCTTGGCGACGAGTTCCGCGAAGAAGGCGGCCGGCATGGCGCCCCGCAGATGCAGGTGGAGCTCGGCTTTCGGTTTGGCCAGGAACTGCTCGCTGAGCGGCCGGGGTGTCATGGTCGTTGGCATGAGGCGACGACTGGTTCGGTGATGATGGCCCGTGGCGCTTCGGCGGGTTCCTCCCCGTAGGGTCGTCCGTGGCAGAGCCGTGCCGGCTCGGTTGCCCTTCGAAGCGCAAGGTGTTGGCGGGCCGCGAAGCGCAGGTTCGTTCCGCATCATGTTGACACAGCTCGATACTCGCTCATCGCTGATGCCTGAAGTACAATCACCGGAGGATTGAGCCGGAAGGATTTCATGACAAGAGGAGATGCGAATCGAATGCAATCATGCGTTATGCCGTTGAGAAACTACAGGAAGCTCGTTCTTGCCGCCTTCTTGACCGGCTGGACGGTCAGTTGGGCGCAGACGCCGGCGCAGTGGAAGGCGCACGACATGGAGCGGCCTCGGCCGCCCAAGGTCACGCCGTCGCTGGCGCTTCCCGTTCCCCCGCCGTCGGACGCACAGGTGCTCTTTGACGGCAGCGGCCTTTCGAAGTGGCGCAGTCCGAACGGCGCGCCCGCCAGGTGGGTGCTGCGAGACGGCTATATGGAATCCGTGAAAGGCAGCGGCTACCTGTACACGGCGGACTCCTTCGGCGACGTCCAACTGCATGTCGAATGGGCCACGCCCACTCCGCCCGAGGGCAGGGGGCAGGGCCGCGGCAACAGCGGCGTTTTCCTCATGGGGCTGTACGAAGTGCAGGTGCTCGATTCCTATGACAACCACACCTACGCCGACGGACAAGCCGCCGCTGTCTACGGACAGCATCCGCCGTTGGTGAACGCCAGCCGCCCGCCGGGTGAATGGCAAAGCTATGACATCGTTTTCCGGCGTCCGCGCTTCAGCCGGGACGGTGCGTTGCTCAAAGCGGCGCGCATGACGGTGCTGCACAATGGCGTGCTGGTTCACGACAACGTCGAAATCTGGGGCGGCACGTCGTGGCTGCAGTACGATCCGTACAAGTCGCACCCGGACCGCTTGCCGCTTTCGTTGCAGGACCACGGCAACCCGGTTCGCTACCGCAATATCTGGGTGAGGGAGCTGCCGGAATGGACCTCGGCGGGACCCGTGGACGAGCCGGTCGAGCCGGTTGTCACGCTGGCGCCGTCCGTGCTGGAGCGCTATGTCGGCCGCTACCAGGATGCGACAGGCAGGAACATCATCATTGCCCGCGACGGCGCGAGCATGCGTGCCTCGATTCTCGGGCGCCCGAACCTCGATGTGCTGGTCCACTCGACGGAGGAGTTTTCTCTGCGTTGGACAGCGGGGCGACTGGTGTTCGATCTCAATCCCCAAGGGGAGCCGCTGAGCGTGACTTTCCACATTGGCAGAGCCCGGTTTCCAGCGAAAAAGGTCGACTGACCTGGCCTGCATTTCTCACCACGCGGCGAGGTGAAGTGCGTGAGAGGGCCGTCAGGACGAGGCGCGCGCCGCTTGGCGCGCGCAGGCGTACTTGAACAGTACGTTGAGCACGGCAAGCAAGCGTAACGAAGTCCTGGCGGTCGTATCGCGTCCTTCGACCGTCAGGTGGTGAGAAATGCAGGCTAGTCCCCGCCCATGGTTTTCACGAATCACGGCCTTTTTTCGCGTGCTTCGACCGTCGGGTGGTGAGAAATGCAGGCCAGCGTTTCATTTCTTTCCTCTGGGAAACTGACAACGCCCGCAGGGGCGCTCGGCCCCAACCACTCACGCAAGCCGCTGATGTTCTATGATGTCCGTCGAAGATTCTGCATGACGAAGACACTGATTGCGCTGCTTGGTTTGACTCTCGCTCCCTGGTTCGCGGCCGGCTCGGACATTGCGCCGGCGAAAGACCAGATCGCTTCGTCGGTTCTCGCGGCGCCCGAGGATCGGCGAGCCGAAGCGGCCGTCTTGGGCTACAGCCCCGGCGGGAAGCTCGTCACTCTGCGGGAAGGTTCGAACGACCTCATCTGCCTCGCCGATGATCCCAGGAACGACAATTTCAGTGTCGCCTGTTATCACAAGGACCTGGAGCCGTACATGGCGCGGGGCCGTGAGCTGATCGCGCAAGGGATCACGGGCAAGCAGCGCAACGCCATTCGCTGGAAAGAGATCGCCGACGGCAAACTCGAGATGCCGCGGGAGGCGCGGGCGCTTTATGTCCTCACCGGCAGCGGGTTCGACGCCGCGGCGGGTGAAGTGACAGATCCCTATCTGCGCTGGGTCATCTACAAGCCGTATGCCACGCCGGAGTCGACGGGTCTTTCGACGACAGCTACGCCGGGTGGGCCCTGGCTGATGTCTGCCGGTACTGCCGGAGCGCACATCATGATCAACCCGCCGAAACCCGGGAAGAAGTAAGACTCCTCGGAGCTCGGAGCGCGCTGCAGGCTAGCCGCTACGAAGCTGTATTCGTCCTGCCGGACGCCAACTCGCGCAGTGATTCGACGTAAGGCGCCCGGGCCACTCCATGTTCGGTGATGATGGCGCTTACGTAGCGGTTCGGTGTCACATCGAACGCGGGATGCATCGCCGTCGTCCCGGGCGGTGCGACGGCCACGCCTTGGAGTTCCGTCACCTCGGCGGGACTGCGTTCCTCGATGGGGATGTCCTCCCCGGAGGCCAGCGAAAGATCAAGCGTAGAGATCGGGGCGGCGACGTAGAAGGGCACCCCGTTCTCTTTCGCAAGCACGGCCACCGAGTAGGTGCCGATCTTGTTGGCGACATCTCCGTTGCCGGCGATGCGGTCCGCTCCGACCACGACCGCGCTGACCTTGCCGCTGTGGAGCAGGTGTCCCGCCATGTTGTCGGTCAGCAGTGTGACCGGAATGCTGTCCTGCTGCAGTTCCCAAACCGTGAGCCGTGCGCCTTGCAGAAAAGGACGGGTTTCGTTGGCGAGGACGGCAACGGAGTTGCCGCTCTCGATCGCCGCGCGGATCACCCCCAGCGCAGTGCCGTAGCCGCCGGTCGCGAGAGCGCCCGCGTTGCAGTGCGTCATGACCTGGGCGTTCGCGGGTAGCAACTCTGCCCCGTGACGGCCGATCGACTGGTTGATCGCGATGTCCTCCTCGAGAACGCGTTCGGCCTCGGTGGCCAACTCGTTGCGGATCGCGTTCACGCTTGCGCCGGCTGAACGCAGCTCTCGATAGCGCTTCTTCATCCTCTCGATGGCCCAGAACAGGTTGACGGCCGTCGGCCGTGTGCCGGCCAGGACCGAGCAGATCTCCTCCATCCGAGCATCGAGGTCCTCGGAGGAGGCCTGCTGGATTCCGATCGCCACACCCATTGCCGCGGCGACGCCGATCGCGGGCGCGCCGCGGATGATCATGCCGCGGATGGCGCCCGCGACTTCGAGGTAGTTCTTGCAGGTGACGTAGTTTTCTTCGGTGGGCAGCCGGGTCTGGTCAATCATCACGACGCCCTCGGGCGTCCATTCGATCGTTTTCACCATGGAGGGAAGCGGGGTGTCCTTTAGCCTGCATGTCTCACCACGCGGCGAGGCGAAGTGCGTGAGAGGGCCGTCAGGA
>JAPPLB010000031.1 GCA_028819575.1 Bryobacterales bacterium
TGAACAGTACGTTGAGCACGGCAAGCAAGCGCAACGAAGTCCTGGCGGTCGTATTCGTGTGCTTCGACCGTCGGGTGGTGAGAAATGCAGGTTAGGCCGCCCCGCTTCGGCTCGACGCAGAGGGCCGGCCGGACCGGCCGCTACAATGAGCCGCTGAGGCGGGAGCCGACGTTGATGGACCGGGAACGATTCGAGGCGTTGGTTGAGGATGCCTGGGATGCCATCCCCGACGAGTTCCGAGAGCGGTTCGACAACTTGGCGATCTTCGTTGAAGACGAGCCTTCCCGGGAGCAACTCGAATCGGCGGGTGTCGCGCCGGGGCATACCTTGCTGGGGTTGTATCAAGGGGTGCCGTTGTCACGGCGGGGGTTCGGATACACCCTGACCATGCCCGACCGCGTGACGCTGTTTCAGGGTCCGATCGAGCGGGCGGCGCCTTCCTGGCGGGATGTCCCGCAGGTGATTTATGACACGCTGTGGCACGAGCTGGCCCATCATCTGGGCATGAATGAGAAGGAAGTGCGTGCCGCGGAGCGTCGGCGCGGGCGCTGGTTGCAGTAGGTGCCGGTTTCAGCTCTGTCGGCCCTGAGAACGATCGAACGGATCGCTATTGACGGGGCGCGCGCGGATAGCCTGTATTTCTCACCACGTGGCGAGGCGAAGTGGGTGAGAGGGCCCTCAGGACGAGGCGCGCCTCTTGCGCCAGTTACACGGCATGTAAGGTTTTCACGAATCACGGCCTTCTTTTCGCCTGCTTCGGCCGTGAGTTCATCCATGCGGCCTATGGGGCCGGTTCCAGCAGCAGCTTGTGCGCGGTGTTTGCTTCCACGGCTTCGCGGCTGTAGACGAGCGGGGCGTACTCGTAGTTGCCCCAGAGGTCGACAAGGTCGCCGTAGTGGGGGCTTTCGGGTTGACCGGATTGGCCGGGGACGCTGGTGAAGACGGAGCGGTCCCAGTCGGCGAAGTCGAGGATGTGGCGGTAGGATGCGCCGTGCACCTGCGTATAGTTGGGTCCCGGTGCGCGGTTGGGTGTGTAGGCGTCGCCGCCGCGCTCGACCGGGCCGCGGTTGAAAACGGCGGCGCGGGCTTTGGTATTGGCGAGCGGATGCTCGAATGTGGTGACATGGATCGAGCCCCAGCGCCAGCTTGCCACATCGTCACCGAGGACTTCCTTCGTCCTTGCGAATGCCATTTCCAGTGATTCGGTGATGACGCGGTTGCGCTGATCGGCCGGCGCGCGTTCCAGCAGGTCGAATAGCGTGGGCAATTTGATGTTGCGGGCAACGAGTTCGTGGGCTTCGGGCGGCAGTTCGGTCTCGACGAACTTCGGCGCCAGGGTTTCCTCCTGCCAGATCTCGTAGAGCGGCGCGGCTTGAGAGTTGCGGTCGAGCACCTGGTCCCACTCCTCGAGCAGCTTGCGGGCCTGCTGAAAGTCTGCTGAGCCTCCTTGCGGAAGCTGCTTCAACATGCCGATCAGGCGGCGTGCGGGGAGTGACATCTCGTCGTGTTGGAGCTTCTTGAAGTCCTCGATCGTGAATTTCTTGGCTTGCCTCAGCACTTCGTCGACACGCCGGAACCGGTAGGGCTCGGACCAGTCGAAACCCATGTCGTAGGGATGGTTTTCGGGTCGAATGTTGTGGTTCGAGGTGGCGATGTAATGTTGCGCCGGATTGTGGATTTGGGGGAGTTGATCGACGGTTCGGAAGCCGGCCCACTCGTGCTTGCCGGTGTGACCTGCGACAGGGAAGAGGCCCTTCCAGTTGGGTCGGATGGGCACGTGGCCGGCGGGGATCCAGCCGATGTCGCCATCCACGTCGGCGTAGACGATGTTCTCGGGAGGGATCTTCCAGCGCGCCATCGCTTCCACGAAGTCGTCCCAGTTCTTGACGCGATCCGTGGCGAGGCTGCCCAGGTAGCCGGCTGTGCCGGGCTCGGCTCCGACCCATCTGACGGCGGCGACGCGGTTGTTCGCCTTGTCCTCCCAGATGACCGGGCCGTGGCGCGTGTATTTCAGCTCGACCTCGACAGGCTCTTGATCTCTGACCTGGATCGTCTGCTTTTCGATCTCCATGTCGAGCCATTCGCCCTTGTACAGGTACTGGTTGGGGTTCTGCGGGTTGAGCTTCTCGATGTAGAGGTCGGCTTGGTCGTGCTGAACGATCGTGAATCCCCAACCGGCGTGTTCGTTGTGGCCCAGCGCCACGCCGGGCAGGGCCGGTTCGCCGCTGCCGATGACATTCCATCCCGGGCCGACAAGATGGACGAGATAGCGCAGTGAAGGCAGAATGATCGAGCGATGGGGATCGCTGGCGAGCAGAGGCTTGCCGGTTTCGCTGAGAGTGCCGTCGACGACCCAGTTGTTGCTGGCGTCTTGCGAGAGGAGCCTGGGGATCCCGGACGCGCCGCGGTAGGTGGCGATCACGCGGCTGTCGAGCCCGTCCAGGTCGACTTCCGGGTCGGGCTTGAGATCCACGACAGGATCGGTGGGGAAGTACTTCTCGGTGATTTCGGTGCCGAGGCGGGAGACCATCTCCGCGCGGGCGACTTCCTGCCGGGCGTTGCGGGTCATCATCAGGCCGGCGATGCGCAGGACGCAGTGCTCGGGCTTCCACTCGCCTGGCTGAAAGTCGAGCAGCTCGAACTCGATCGGCAAGCTCTCGCCGGCATGGGCGATAAAGGCGTTCACGCCTGCGACGAAGGCGGTCGCGATAGCTTCGGTGTCGGGGGAGTAGCTTTCCCACTCGGCCTGCATGTCGCCTCGATAGCTGACGAGGCGGGCCATGCGGTCGCGCTCGATGTAGTCGGGCCCGAAGACTTCGGCCAACTCGCCGGCGCCGGTGCGGCGCCAGATCTCGATCTGGTAAAGACGGTCCTGCGCGGCCACGAAACCCTGGGCGAAGAACAGGTCGTGGACGGTTTCGGCGTAGATGTGGGCGACGCCCCACTTGTCGCGAAGCACTTCGACGGGTTGTTCGAGCCCGGCTAGCTGCAGCGAGCCTTCAATTTGAGCCAGACGCTCGCGGGATTCTTCTTCGATCCATGCTTGCGTCTCGTCTTGCGGATGGTTGAGTTGGCAGCCGAGAACAGACAAGAGAAGAGCTAGTACGGTCGGCAAGCGGGAAGGCGTCATGGCAGCCCTATGATACTGCAACGCACGACGGCCGCAAGGGGTCCGGAAAACACCGTGCATCGCCCGCTGATGAGTCTGCACAGCGGTTAGGTTCCGTCGTATTGGATGAAGAAATCCCGTCTTGCGAAGACAGGCCGCGTAAGGGATGCGTGAGAAGGTTCTTCGGAAGCTGACCTGAAATATCCACCTGATCAAGTGGTGCTGACACCGGTACGGATGTTTCTCGCTTGAATGATCCGCACCAGGGCGGAGGCTAGCCCTGATACCCGAGGACGAGCAAGGTGACGTCGTCGTCCTGATCGGCGCCGGACGTGAAGACCGATAACTCGTGACGGAGCTTCTCGTAAAGCTCATCGGAAGAAAGCGCGGCGTTCGCCGTGAGAACTCTTTGCAGCCGCTTCTCTCCGAACCGCTCGCCGGTCCAGTTCTTTGCCTCGGAGACACCGTCGCTGTACACGACAAGCTTGTCGCCGGCCGTGAGGTGCGCCTCTGCGACGGGGAACTCCGATTCCGCGAACAGTCCCAGAGGCACGGTGTTGGCCTCGAGCAGTTCGACCTCACCCTCCGCGTGGACCAGCAACGCCGGGCAATGTCCTGCATTGACCCACTTCGTCAAACCCTCGCGGTTGATCAATCCGTAGAAGACGGTCGCGAAGCGCGCATTCTTGGCGCGCTCGCAAACGTAGCGGTTGATGCGGGAAATCGTTTCGGACAGATGGGCTTCAAGGTTGAAGGCCGAAAAGAACGCGCCTTGAATCAACGAAGCGAGCAACGCCGCCGATACTCCTTTGCCTGAGACGTCCGCCAGGACGAAGCCCCAATGCTCGTTCTCGTAGCGCGTGACGTCGAAATAGTCTCCGCCCACCTGATAGCAGGCCTCGCTGTGTCCTGTGGCTACCAGCCAACCCTCTTTCGGCAAGATCGCCGGCAGCATCGAGAGCTGGATATCACGCGCGATCGCAAGCTGCTGTTCGAGCCCTTTCTTCTCGCGCTCTTCTTCGAGCAGGCGGGCATTCTCGAGGACGGTCGAGATCTCGATCGCCAGGGTCTGGAGCAGCTCGCGGTTGCCGGTGGAGAGGTCTTCCCGGTCTCTCTTGGAATCCATGTAGAGCATGCCGAGAGTGTTTTGCTTCAGGGAGAGCATGCTTGTCTCGTGCTCTTGACCGATCCGGATCTTGACCAGGGGAACACAGACGGCGCGTCTCAATTTCAGTTCCTGAAAGGTCTTGCCGGCTGCCTCGTGGTCTGTTCCGGCCGGCGATGGGTTGAAACTCATCGAAAGCAGGTCACGGCGCCCGAGCAGCGCTTTTTCGATCAGCCCTCGCGGCACTCGCAGCTCGTCTTCGGGCAGGCTCTTGCTGTATTGGTTCCGGGCGACTCTCACTTCCAGTTCGCCGCTCTTGCCGGTCAGCATGAGGAAGCCCCGCTCACAGTCGGTTACGGCGAGAGCGGCGTCAACGGCCGCTGTCAGGACATCGTCGAGGGCAAGCGACGACTGCAGGGCGCGCGCTACGGCGAGGACCGCGCTGAGGCGGCCGAGTTCGCCGCTGGGGCCGTCCTTGGCGTCCGGCATTTCAGCGGCTTTTCGGATGAGCGCGGCAGGCTCCTGCTCTTCACCGACGATCAGGTGGTAGGAGTCTTCGACCCCGAACTCGATGCGGTCGCCTTGGTCCAGCTTGTGCCGATCGACCTTGTCGCCGTTGACGAACAGGCCGTGGAGACTGCCGCAGTCTTCGATGAAACAGGCGCTGCCCTCGACGAGAATCTGGGCGTGTTTCCGCGAGATGCGGCTGTCCCGCAGAGTGACTTCGCAGCCGGGCAGGCGGCCGATGCGGAAGGGGCTGCGGTTGACCTCGTAGAAGGTTTTTTTGCCGGCCGCATCCACCAGGGCAAGCTTCAGGGGAGCCTGCTCGGTCAGTCGTTGCGAGCGGGAGCGGAGACTGGTGGCTGACATCTCCGGGGCTCGATGAGCCGCGCTCAGCCGCGTGATCCGGAGCGGCTGCGCGGACGAAGCGATTTGCGGCGCGAAGGGCCCGTCTCGCCGCCGCGAGACGACAGGTCCTTGCTGGGCAGGCTGTTCTGGCAGTCCGCGCAATACCCTCCCACCTCGGTGCGGCTGACGAGTATCTGGAAACCGAAACCCGACTCGACCTGCTCGCGCAGGCTGCGGAGCGGATCGCCGAAATACTCCTGGACCGCGCCGCAACGAAGACAGACGATGTGTGCGTGCTCTTGCTTCAGCCGCGTCTCGTAGTAATGGTGCTCGCCCCCGAAGTGCATCAGGTCGAGTTCGTCGATCAACCCCTCGTTCTTGAGGAGTTTGAGGGTACGGTAGACGGTGACCCGATTGATCTTGGAGTCCCTTTTTTTCGCCAACTCGTAGAGCTGGTCGGCGTTGAGATGGTCGTGGGCGTTGTTGATGATCTCGAACAGCAACTCCCGCTGCCGCGTCAGACGAATACCGCGCTTGCGGAGAGGCGCCCGTACCGCGGCCGCCGCGGATGCTTCATTTCCTTCGGGATTTTGTTTCACGGGAAGGCCTCATGTTATCACAGCCGGTGCGGCGGGCTCGTTGCGCGGACCCGGCGGAAGGCCTCCCGGCGCAAGCTGCTGAGAGTGTTGGAATGTTGCGGTTGGTGAGTGAACGGAATGCTCGGGGCCAACCGCATCACCGCTCGAATGCAGCGGCGACTGTTGCCACGAGTGCTAGTATGTGCTTCAGGCTCTATAATCAGATGCCGCCCCATGATGAAGCGGCGTTGCTGGAGCAGAGGGAGCCATGAGCTACGAAATCGGCCCCAAGGACCTGAAAACGGACACGGTTGTCGATCCCGAAGTGCTCAAGTCGGCGCGCGAGGGAGTCTTCCGTCCCATACCTCCGAAGACGTTCCCCTGCAAGGTGTGCGGTGAAGATGGCGCCACCGAGCGGTCGGACAGGCTCTGCTGGGTATGCCACAGGCTGAAGGTCAGCGCTTGGCGTGACGTCGAGCGGCAAATGCCGCTCTCCGAGTAGTTCGCGTTCCCCTGCGGCGGCGTTAGCCCTGCATCTCGCCGCAGCGTTTCTACAAGGCCAGCGGAACCACCTTCGAACCCCGGATGACGTGATCGCGTGTCAGCAGCGGCACGTTGTGCACGACGCTGGTAGCGGCGATGATCTCGTCCGCCGGGTCGCTTGCGAAGTCGAGACGGGTCGATGCGCGCGCAACGGCGAGGTCGATCGGCCATACCTGCACGCGCTGCAAGGCGCGGGTCACGTCCCGGTCGTCGAGGTCGATATCCAGCCGGCCCAGTTGAGCGAGCTTGGCCAATTCCCACAACACGATAGCGGAAACCGACCACCGGCTCCGAGCTAAAAGGGTCTGCTCGGCGGTCCGGAGTTCACCCTTGAGCGCGAGGATAAGAATGTGGGTGTCAAGATTGAGCATCGGCATCCCAGCGCAGGCCGGTCGTGAAGATGTCGCCCCGGATCTTGATCTTGGATTGCAGGCTGCCGATCAGATCGGCGCACTGCCGGTCATAGGGGATGACGCGCGCGACCGGCTTGCCGTGCTTGGTGACGATCAGGCCCTCCGGTTCAAGCCGGTCCAACAACGCCAGGCACTGCTCCTTGAACTTTGCGGCCCCAATCGTTTTCATGGCGCTCCTCCCTGTCAGGACTTGCGTCCATAATGGACATATTATATGACCAGTCACTAAAAATGTCCATTTGTACAGCGGTTCGCGGTCTCTTGAGCCTGCATGCCTCACCGCTCGGCGAGGTGAAGTGGGTGAGAGGACGGTCAGGACGAGGCGCGAGTCGGGCGGAGGAAAAAGGCGCGTGCAGGCGTAGCGGCCATATCGCCTCCTTAACCCCTCGGTTCACGAATCACGAGACACGAATCACGGCCTTCACTCGTCCTCGGGGTACGGCGACCAAAGCACCGCCGACGTGATGCCCATGGGATAGCCGGGAGCTCCCAGCGGCCCTTCGTTCCATCGGGCGTCGTAGTGATAGCCGAGCAGCGTCAGGATGCGGCCGTCAGCCAGCTCGATCGACTGCGGACTATGCATGCTCTGGTGCATCGCCCATCGAAACAGAATGAAGCGCCGGTCCCAGTCCCAGGTCTTGCCGTTGTCGCGGCTCAGCACGGCCTCGATGCCGTGATACATCTCACCGTCGAGCTCCCCCATCCGGGCGGCGTAGGTGAGAAGAATGTCGCCGTTGTCGAGAGTGAGCAGCTTGCTGTGGACCTTGCCGTATCGGAAGTGGACCTGCCGGTCGGTCCAGGTTCTACCCTCGTCCATGGATCGAGCGGTCGTGATGCGCCGCCAATGGTCGCTGTGGGATGGCAGGCCCTGCGCCTGCGCGGTGCGTAGCGCCACGACCAGCGCTCCGTCACGGGCGCGGGTGATCGCGCCTTCGGAGGTAAGCCATTCGGGCGGCAGCCACAGCTCGTCGCCCCACGTTCGGCCGCCGTCGCCGCTGCGCCGCAGCAGAGAGTGAGCCGTCCAGCCCTCCCGGCGCTCTCCCTGTACGTAGAACACGCCCGTTATCGTCTGTCCTTCGACGAGCAGTGTGCCGTGGCGATAGGTTTCGCGGTTGCTGCCGTCGGGCAGTCGGGGAAAGGGAATCTGCTCGCCCCAGCTCTGTCCCCCATCCTCGCTCGAGCTGATGAATCCCGGGTCATCCCGGGGGATCAACAGCACCTTCTGCTCCCCGATGGAAACGGGCTCGGGACGCTCCGGTCCCCAATGGATGATCCGCGGCTGGCTCCATCTTTGTGCTTCGTCGTCCGACTGCATGACGAACACGCCCCGCTCCTCGCGGAGCGGGTCTTTCAGCCAGCCGCTTGCCACCAGCACCAGGCGTCCGTTGTCCATGCGAGCTATGCCGGCGAATTTCATCGAGTGAATCAGGAAGGTGTAGCTGAGGCCTTCCTGGTACGACGGGCCGTCGGGATGCTCCTGTCGAATCGCGATCGGCATCGGCGGACTGATCACGCGCTCGGGAGAATACGAGGCGCTGGCCTCCTTGGAGGCGAGTCGTTGCAGCCGCTCCAGCGGAATGGTGTCCTTGGGCGTGGGCGCGTCTGTCCCCGCGGATACGTCCTTCGCCACCGGGATCTCCGCCGCCATGAGAGCCACACTGCAGGCGAGCAAGCCGACCTTCGATAAGACCATCGTGATCCGCACGGTTAATCTCCTTTTCCTGGCTGGTGTTCAGACGGAATCTCTGACAGACCCTCTGGACGGGGCGGGCGCGCTACATGTTTTGACCCGAACGAGCGCACCTGAAATAATACGCATGCAGCGGTTCCAACGGCATGGTCATGGTTAACCTGCATATCTCGCCACGTGGCGAGGCGAAGTGCGTGAGAGGGCCGTCAGGACTAGGCGCAAGCCGGGCGGAGGAAAAAGGCGCGAGCCGCTTGGCGCGCGCAACAGGGTCTGTAAGGTTTTTCACGAATCACAAGACACGGAACACGAATCACGGCCTTCTGAGGGCGTTCTCCTCGTGCACCCTTCTCGTTCTTGCCGCGAGCGTACTGCTGAACCCCGCGGTCGCCTGGCCGCAGGAATCCGGAGCGGACCGGGCCTCGGGACTGCCCCCGGCGGCTGCCGTGCAGGTCGATTTCTCGCGGGACATCGCCCCCGTCTTCCAGGCGAACTGCGTTGCCTGCCACGGTCCGGCGCAGCAGATGAACGGTCTCCGCCTCGACAGCCCGGAGCGGGCCTTGCAAGGGGGCTATTCGGGCCCCGTCATCAAGCCCGGTGACAGCGCCGCCAGCAAGCTCGTCCTGCTCGTTGCTGGCGTGCCGGCTCCGGGACACAAGGAAGGCCTTGTCATGCCGCCCGCCGGGGAGCGGCTGAGCGTCGGGCAAGTCGGTTTGCTGCGGGCATGGATCGATCAGGGAGCGCGGTGGGCGGAAGCCCCGAAGCCGGCCGTCGCTGAGGCGCAAGAGCAATCACCTGCGAAAAGCAGCCACTGGGCTTTCATTCCGCCGCGCCGGCCGGAATTGCCCGATGTGCAACAGGGCGATTGGGTCAGGAATCCGATTGATGCCTTCATCCTGCGCCGGCTCGAGGCGGAGGGCATCCAACCCTCCCCCGAAGCCGACCGAAACACGCTCGTTCGGCGCCTGAGCTTCGACTTGATCGGCCTTCCTCCGGCCCCCGGGGAAGTGGCTGCCTTCCTGGCGGACGAGCGCCCCGAGGCCTACGAGGAACTGGTCGAACGTCTCCTGGATTCGCCGCACTACGGCGAGAAATGGGCGCGTCACTGGCTCGACCTGGCGCGCTATGCCGACAGTGACGGCTACGAGACGGACCAGCTCCGTCCGAACGCATGGCGCTATCGCCACTGGCTCGTCGAGACCCTCAACCGCGATATGCCCTTCAATCAGTTCACGATCGAGCAAATTGCGGGCGACCTGCTGCCGGGCGCGACCTTGCGGCAGAGAGTGGCGACCGGCTTTCAGAGAAACACCCTCAGCAACCGCGAGGGCGGCGCCGATCTCGAGGAGTTCCGCACCGAGCAGGTCGTTGATCGCGCGGCCACCCTGGGCACCGTCTGGCTGGGCCTGACGGTCGGTTGCGCCCGTTGCCACGACCACAAGTACGACCCCGTCAGCCAGCAGGAGTTCTACCAGCTCTACGCCTTCTTCAACAGCGCCGACGAGCTGAACATCGACGCGCCGTTGCCCGGCGAGATGGGCCCCTACCTCAGCACGCGGGCCGAGTATGAGAGCAAGAGGCGTGAACTGCTGGCCCCCCTCGAAACCGAGATTGCCGAGTTGCAGGCCGCTTGGGAGAAGAGGCTGCTGGAAACCGAGGCGAACCCGGGCCGCGACCACCTTTGGGACCGCGCCTGGGAGGTTCTGGGGCTGGTATGGGGCGGCGGGCTGGGCGAAGGACAGCTCGAAGGGCAGCGGATCGTCAATCTCGACCCGTCCCGGCGAACCAAAGACCAGGCCGGCCGCTTGCGTGACTACTTCATCAAGTACGGCTCCATCATCGACAAGGAGCGCTACGAGGAGCTGAAGCTCAAGGAACTCAGCGGGAAGCTCGCCGAGCTGGCCAAGTCATATCCGAAACTCACTCGGGCGCCGACCTTGGTCGAAAACCCCCGGGGACGGCGGACCTACATCCATCTGCGCGGCTATTTTCGCAACCATGGGATCGAAGTGGAGCCGGGCGCGCCGACGGTGCTGCATCCGTTGCCCGCCGATCCGAAACCGAACCGTCTCACCCTGGCGCGCTGGCTGGTGGCGGACGGCAACCCTCTGACCGCGCGCGTGACCGTCAACCGGGCCTGGCAGGAGCTGTTCGGCCGCGGCATCGTCTTCACGTCCGACGACTTTGGGCGGCGGGGCGAAAAACCCTCTCATCCGGAGCTGCTCGATTGGCTTGCCACCGAGTTCGTTCGACAGGGTTGGAGCCTCAAGAAGCTCCACAAGCTGATCGTGATGTCGGCCGCTTACCGTCAATCGTCGAAGGCGCGTCCGGCATTGGAGGCGCGGGACCCCGGCAACGTGCTGCTGGCGCGGCAGTCTCGCGTGCGGCTGCCGGCGGAGGCGGTGCGCGACGCCTCGCTGGCGGTCAGCGGCTTGCTGAACACCGCGGTCGGCGGTCCCGCCGTGCGGCCCCCTCAGCCGGAAAGCGTCATCATGGAGTCGTTCGAAGTCCCCTGGGAGGTGGACGAAGGCCCCGACCGGTATCGCCGCGGACTCTACACCTTCATCCAGCGGACCGCCCCGTTTGCCCAGTCGGTGACGTTCGATCTGCCGGACCCGGGACAAACGTGCAGCCGTCGGGATCGCTCGAATACGCCCCTGCAGTCCCTGACCTTGCTGAACGATCCGGTTTTTTTCGAGGCCGCCCAGGCGCTTGCCGCGCGGGTCCTGACTGAGCAGCAGGGCGGCCTCTCCGAACGAATCGACTATGCCTTCCGTCTCTGTCTGGCGCGGGAGCCTGACAGCGCCGAGCGCGATCGCCTGGCGGCCTACCTGCGCCACCAGAGCGGGATTCTCGATCGGGAACCGGACAACCCCGTGGCGATGCTGCCGGTCGAGTTGGAAGGAGTGGATCGAAATCAGGGGGCCGCCTGGGTCGCGCTCAGCAGTGTCCTGCTGAATCTCGACGAGTTCATCACGCGGGAATGATCATGGGCTTTGAACGAATGACGGACCTCCGGTCCCGCCGGAGCTTTCTTTGGGACTGCGCTTCCGGCGTGGGCATGATGGGGCTGGCTCACCTGCTGGCGCTCGAAGGACGGACAGCCGATGCGCGCTCGTCGCTCAATCCGATGGCGCCCCGCGAGCCGCACTTCGAGCCCAGGGCCAAGAGCATCATCTACCTGTTCATGTCGGGCGCCCCCAGCCAGGTGGACCTCTTTGACCCGAAGCCGAAACTCCGCGAGTGGCACGGCAAGCCGGTGCCCGAATCGTTGCTGAAGGACTTGACCGATACCGTCCTGAAGGGTGGCATGGCGATGGGCAGTCCGCGGGAATTCAAGCGCTACGGCCAGGCCGGCATGCACTTTTCCGATTACTTGCCTCACATCGCGCCCTGGGCCGACGACATCTGCATGATCCGCTCGATGTACACCGAGCACGCCAATCATCACCCGGCGCAATTGCTGATGAACTGCGGCGTCCCCCGCCAGGGCCATCCGTCTCTCGGCTCGTGGCTGGCCTACGGACTGGGGAGCGAATCGCAGAGCCTGCCGGGTTTCGTCGTGATGACATCCAGCTCCGGAAAGGGCATCGAGGGCGGCGCGTCGCTCTGGTCGAACGGCTTTCTGCCGTCCACTTATCGCGGCGTGACGTTTCGCAGCCAGGGCGATCCGATCCTGCACGTCTCCAACCCCGATGGGGTCAGCGATCGTACGCAGCGTGCCCGCCTCGACATCCTCAAAGACCTCAATGAGCGCCACTACCAGTGGACCGGCGACGTAGAGATCAACTCCCGCATCGCCGCCTACGAGCTGGCGTTCCGCATGCAGACCGCGACCCCGGAACTGACCGATTTCTCCCGCGAGTCGGAAGACACGCTCGAGATGTACGGCATCAACGATGAAACGACGCGGCCGTTCGGGACCAACTGCCTGCTGGCGCGAAGGATGGTCGAGCGCGGCGTTCGGGTCGTGCAGCTCTATCACTCCACCTGGGACGATCACAGCGACCTGAACAAGAACCTGAAGAAGAACTGCGACATGACCGACAAGCCCTCCGCGGCGCTGCTCCAGGACCTCAAGCAGCGGGGCTTGCTCGACGACACGCTCCTGGTCTGGGGCGGCGAATTCGGACGCACCCCGATGAACGAGTTCCGTCGCGGCAACACGCCGGGCAAGGAGGGCCGCGACCATCATCCGTATTGCTTCAGCTTGTGGCTGGCCGGAGGCGGCATCAAGGGCGGTCAGGTCATCGGCGAGACCGACGAGTTCGGCTATCACATCGTCGAGGACAAGATTCACGTCCACGACTTCCAGGCGACACTGCTGCACTGCCTAGGGCTGGACCATACGAAGCTGACCTACCGGCATCAGGGGCGCGATTTCCGGCTCACGGATGTCGGCGGCAAGGTGGTGCGGAAGCTGTTGGCCTGAGCATGACCGCGCATCGGGTTTCAGATCGAATGAACGATCCGCATGCCGCAGACCCGGACGGGATCCTTCCCATCGACACTCGACGGCGATTTCTCGAAGAGTGCGCCGGCGGGATCGGTCTCGCCGCGCTCTGGCATCTGATGGCGGACGAGGGCCGCGCGGCCGATCCGTTGCCCGCCGTCAATCCGATGGCGCCCAGGGCTCCGCATTTCGCGCCCACGGCCAGGAACGTCATCTTCTTCTTCATGGCCGGCGCCCCCAGCCAGCTCGACCTGTTCGATCCCAAGCCCGCGATGCGGAAGTGGCAAGGCCAGGGATTGCCCGAGTCGATGCAGGACGACCTGGTCGACAACTTCAAGAAGATCGCCAAGATCTGGGCCAGCCCGCGCGAGTTCAAGCCTTATGGGCAGTCCGGCATCGAGTTCTCCGACTTCGTCCCCCACATGGGAACGTGCGCCGACGACATCAGCATGGTGCGTTCGATGTACACGGACGTGACGAACCATCACCCCGGCCAGTTGCTGATGAACTGCGGCGTCCCGATGTTCGGCCGGCCTTCGATGGGCTCGTGGGTGACCTACGGGCTGGGCAGCGAGTCCGCGAACCTTCCCGGCTACGTCGTGCTGACGTCGAAGTCCGGCAAGACCGGCATCGCGGGCGGCACGTCCAACTGGTCGAGCGGGTTCTTGCCCTCGACCTATCGCGGGGTCACGTTCCGCAGCAGCGGTGACGCCGTGCTGCACCTGTCCAGCCCCGGCGGCGTCAGCCGCCTCACTCAGCGCGCGCGGCTGGACGCCCTGCGCGACCTCAACCGCAAGCGCCGCCTCGCGACCGGCGATGTCGAGATCGACTCCCGCATCGCCTCCTACGAGCTGGCGTTTCGCATGCAGGCGGCCGTGCCGGAGTTGCAGGACTTCTCGAACGAACCGCAGTACATCCGCCGCATGTACGGCGTGGACGACGAGAAGACGCGCGCCTTCGGCGCCAACTGCCTGTTGGCTCGCCGAATGGTCGAGCGCGGCGTGCGGTTCGTCCAGATCTACCATTCGACGTGGGACGACCACAAGGACCTCATCAAGAACCACACCAAGAACTGCGAGATCACCGACCGGCCCACGGCCGCGCTCCTGAAGGACCTGAAGCAGCGCGGCCTGCTGGACTCGACGCTGGTCGTCTGGGGGGCGGAGTTCGGCCGCTCGCCGATGAACGAAGTGCGGCTGGCCAGCCCCGACCCGGGCCGCGAGGGCCGCGATCACCACGCCCTGGCGTTCACCACCTGGCTAGCCGGAGGCGGCGTCAAGCCCGGCCAGGTCGTAGGCAAGACCGACGACATAGGCTTCAACGTAGTGGAAGACAAGATGCACGTCCACGACCTGCAAGCCACCATCCTCCACTGCCTAGGCCTCGACCACACCAGCCTGACCTACCGCCACCAAGGCCGAGACTTCCGCCTAACCGACATAGGCGGCCAAGTCGCCAAGAAACTGCTGGCCTGACCTGCGTTGCTCCTGTCGCCGACTCCGTCCGTATGGCAGAATTGAAACCCGTCCCATCGCCCGGCTTTGGAATGAGGCCAGCGAGGCGGTTACTGTTCAAAACCACGAAGATTGGGAGGTTCTGAGCTTGGAGGGAAGTCGACTCAACTGGATCGCCAGCTTTATCTGGGGCATCGCGGACGACGTGCTGCGCGACCTCTACGTCCGCGGCAAGTACCGCGACGTGATCCTGCCGATGATGGTGTTGCGGCGGCTCGACGCGGTGCTCGAACCGAGCAAGAAGGACGTGCTCGATCTGAAGGCCCGCCTCGACGAGGCCGGGATCGTCGATCAGGACCAGGCGCTGCGCCAGGCCGCCGGCCAGGCGTTCTACAACACCTCGAAGTTCACGCTGCGCGACCTCAGGGCCCGCGCCAGCCAACAGCAGCTCAAGGCCGACTTCGAGGCCTATCTCGACGGCTTCTCTCCGAACGTCCAGGACATTTTGGAGAACTTCGAGTTTCGCAATCAGATCCCGAAGCTCTCGAAGGCCGACGCGCTCGGCACGTTGATCGAGAAGTTCCTGTCGCAGGACGTGAACCTCAGCCCCCACCCGGTCCGCTACAGCGACGGCTCGGTCAAGCACCCCGGCCTGGACAACCACGCGATGGGCACCATCTTCGAGGAGCTGGTCCGCCGCTTCAACGAGGAGAACAATGAGGAGGCCGGCGAGCACTGGACCCCGCGCGATGCCGTGCGCCTGATGGCGAAGCTCGTCTTCCTGCCCGTCGCCGACCGGATCGACTCCGGGACCTATCTCGTGTACGACGGCGCCTGCGGCACCGGCGGCATGTTGACGGTGGCCGAGGAGACCTTGGCGCAGATCGCCGGACAGCGCGGCAGGGAGGTCTCCACTCATCTCTACGGCCAGGAGATCAACTCCGAGACCTATGCCATCGCCAAGGCGGATCTCCTCCTCAAGGGCGAAGGGGCCGCCGCCGACAACATCGTCGGAGGCCCGGAACACTCGACGCTCGCCAACGACGCCTTCCCTTCCCGCGAGTTCGATTTCATGCTCTCGAATCCCCCCTACGGCAAGAGCTGGAAGAGTGACCTGGAGCGCATGGGCGGCAAGAAGGAGATGCGTGACCCGCGCTTCGTGATCGAGCACGCCGGCGATCCCGAATTTTCCCTGATCACCCGTTCCAGCGACGGCCAGATGCTGTTCCTGGCCAACAAGCTCTCCAAGATGAAGCAGGACACCCCGCTCGGCAGCCGCATCGCCGAGGTCCACAACGGCTCGTCGCTCTTCACCGGCGACGCCGGTCAGGGCGAGAGCAACATCCGCCGCTGGATCATCGAGAACGACTGGCTCGAAGCCATCGTCGCCCTGCCGCTCAACATGTTCTACAACACCGGCATCGCCACCTACATTTGGGTGCTCACCAACCGCAAGCCCGCCCATCGGCGCGGGAAGGTCCAGCTCATCGACGCCGCGCAATGGTTCAAGCCGCTCCGCAAGAACCTCGGCAAGAAGAACTGCGAGCTGTCGGAGGATGACATCGCCCGCATCTGCGACACGTTCCTCGCCTTCGAGGAAACCGAGCAGTCCAGGATCTTCCCGAACGCCTCCTTCGGCTACTGGAAGGTGACCGTCGAGCGGCCGTTGCGCATCGTAGGCATCGACCCGACCCGCGCCTACAAGCCGGCGGAAATCAAGAAACTCAAGGAAGACGGCGAGCGCAACGCGGACGCGCCGCCCGTCATCCGGAAGATTCACAAGCGGGGCACCGAAGCCGACCCGCTGCGCGGCCGGTTCGCCGCCGTAGTCAACGGCCGTCCCGCCGTGGTCGAGTACGAGCCGGACACCGACATGCGCGACACCGAGCAGATCCCGCTGCAGGAGGCCGGCGGTATCGAGGCGTTCCTCCGCCGCGAGGTGCTGCCCTACGCCGCCGATGCGTGGTATCAGGCCGACAGCGTAAAGACCGGCTACGAGATCAGCTTCACCCGCTACTTCTACAAGCCGAAACCGATACGGCCGCTGAAGGAGATCCGAGCCGACATCCTGGCTCTGGAGAAGGAGACCGAGGGACTGCTTGGCGAGATCCTGGGCGAGACGCGTGACAGTGCTGTCGGTGACGGCCGCTTTTGACACGGCGCACCTGTGGTTTAGTTTTACCCGCTAAACTGCTGCGAGGGCGCCGTTGTTAATCGCCGCCTTTAACACAGCCGCGAACTCGCCCCATAATAAACGCAGTCTTTACTATGGCCTTCGGTGGAAAGCTACAGAGAAGCGAGCCTTTATCATGGCGGCGGATCATCCCACGACATCGGTGCGGGCAGGCCGATACGTCCTTCAGCCGGCCGGCTAAAGTACCTTTATTCTGTCGCTGCTCCAGCCCGACCCAGGATCGCTGCCCGTGGCAGATAATCAACGTCGTGAAAACCGGCGAGCACCTTCACCTCGCGCCTTTTGTGGCGCAGGCTCGCTGCAAGGCGGCGAGAGTTTACCGGAGGAGGCAGCCCTCGTGAACGACAAGCTAAGCGCGGAAGAGCGTGATATTCTCGACCGGTTCGAGCGGGGCGGCTTGCGCTCCGCTCCCGGCGCTGAACGCGAAGTCGAGGCGGCCCGTCAGGCGGCTCGCAATACTTTCAACAAAACCAGGCGAGTGAATCTGCGGGTAACCGAACGCGACTTCAGGCTCGCTCACTCACGGGCCAGGGAAGAGGGGATACCCTGTCAAACACTGCTGTCCAGCGTGATCCACAAGTACTTGTCTGGCCGGCTGACCGACAAGAGGTAGCCCGGCAACACGGCGCGCGCGACCGTGACGTTCGACGGGCTCCTCCTATCCGTGTTCCGCAGTGTCGATTCCGTTGTTGTTCAGCGTGAGGCGTGAGGGTGCCGTCGGTGACGGCTGTATGTTTTCGACATTTTGCTTAACCCGCTTAACCTGCATGTCTCACCACGTGGCGAGGCGAAGTGGGTGAGAGGGCCGTCAGGACGA
>JAPPLB010000158.1 GCA_028819575.1 Bryobacterales bacterium
CGCCAAGCGGCGCGCGCCTCGTCCTGGCGGCCCTCTCACGCACTTCGCCTCGCCACGTGGTGAGAAATGCAGGCCAGGTCATCCCCGAAGAATTTCGGAGTCCCCTTCGCCATCGATTCGTCAGTTCATAGCGTGTTTTTTCTGCGTTCCAGTCCGAGCGGATCTCGATCTCAAGCTCGTTTTGCCGTCAGGTTCCCTACTGACGATTTGCGCCCACTCAGTGGGTGGCCGCAACCGGGGTTGCGCCGTCGCACTTTGACGCGCTCCGGACGGTCGTGTATCCTTTCCCCCGGAATGCGGATACCCGCCGTTCTCTTTTCAGTGCTTTTTGCCTGCGCGTCCCTGGCGTCCGGTCAGATCGACATCAGATCCAAGCAGCTCGCCGGAGCGGACCTGCGTCGGGCGGACCTCAGACGAGCGGAGTTGCGTGATGCGAACCTGCGCCATGCGGACCTTGAAAGGGCAGACCTGAGTGATGCAGACCTACGCGAAGCGGACCTGCGCAGCGCGAACTTCTACAGTGCGGACCTACACCGTGCGGATCTACGCGGAGCGGAGTTGAGTGACGCGGACCTGCGTCGCGCGGACCTCGAAAGGGCGGATCTGCGTGATGTGAATCTACGCGGGGCAGACCTCGAAAGAGCGAACCTGCGCCATGCGGACCTTGAAAAGGCGGACCTGAGTTACGCGGATCTGCGCGGGGCAGACTTGCGCGGGGCGAACCTGCGCGGGGCGAACCTCAGGCGCGTCAAGAATCCGCCGGACTGCGAAGAAGTTGCGGACCTGGAATCGTTCTGCGCGGCGCTACGGCAGGCGCGTCCATGAACTGAGCGGTACAGGGCAAGCCGGAGCAGTCCATCGCCAGGGATACATCGCCGTCGCCTTTGAAGCAGCCCTGCGTCCCTGGTTGATTCACAGAACCGCACTTGCTCCACTCTCCTTGGTCCTGGCCTGCATTGCTCACCACATGACGGCCGAAGCACACGATACGACCGCCAGGACTTCGTTGCGCTTGCTTGCCGTGCTCAACGTACTGTTCAAGTACGCCTGCGCGCGCCAAGCGGCTCGCGCCTCGTCCTGACGGCCCTCTCACACACTTCGGCTCGCCACGTGGTGAGCAATGCAGGCTAGATATCTTTCTCCTGCCGCAAGGACGTACCGGTGATTCACAGTGAAGCGGATATTTTACGGCGTCATCTCGCTGATCTATACTGCTCTGCGATGAGATGGTTACGGTTGTCGTATGTGCTGTTGTTCCTCTGTTTGACTTCTCCCTTGCGCGGCCTCACTGTCCGCGCTGTCTCTCCCGATGAATTGCGTTCGTGGACTCGTCACCTGATACCTCTTCCTCAGGAACTGGCGATCGAGCACAAGGTTGTCCTGAAGCCCGATGAGGTGGGTATCCGCCTGGAGCCGGGCACCGGCGACATCGGCGAGTACGCCGCGGAGGAGCTGAAGACGCTGTTCGCCACCAAGGCGGGTGTCGAAGCCGCCGGGCCGGGCTTCGAGATCGTCATCGGCCTGGCGCGGGGAACCGAGGCCGGCCGCGATGTATCCGAGGAAGAACGACAGCGACTGCGCAGTCTGCCCAATCGCGATCAGGCCTACTTGATCAAACCCGTGGGCGAAAACCGTCTCGTGCTGGCGGCGCTCGAACCGCGTGGCCTCTACTACGCCGTCCGGACTTTGCACCAACTTCTGGAGCCCGCACTTTCGCCTCAAACCGTCTCGATTCCGCTGGCGAAGATCACAGACTGGCCGGACCTTAAAGAGCGCGGCGTATGGAATTTCCCGAAGCCCGAGGAGTGGGTGCCGTGGATGGCTTCGCTGAAACTCAACTTCGGCAAAATGGGCGAAACGAAGGTCAATCCGATCGAGCGCGGCAAACCCGGCAGCGTGACGTTGAACATGGATCTCTATGAGTCGGCGCGGCTGCAAGGGTTCGAGTATCAGCCGTTCCTTACGCACTTCAACTTTCTGCACCGTTTTGGGCTGTTTCGTGCCTATCCGGAGCTGGCCGGGCGAGGCGATGAAGCTCTCACGGGCCGCTACTTCGCTCACAAGAAGGGCAACCAGCACCGCGCGCCGAACGCCGCACACCCGTTGTTTCGGAAGCTGCTTGCGGAATGGCTTCGCGACTTCGCGAGGCAGGGCATCAGCGAGGTCAGTTGCTGGCTGAGTGAGCGCCCGGGAGGTGATGCCGGCCTGGAGACAACCGCCGTCGGTCAAGACGTGATGGAAGTGCGGGCCCTGCTCGCGGCGTATGAAGAAGTGAGAAAGGAGTATCCGGATTTCACGATCCGGGTGTTCCTGTCCACCGTGCCGTCCGGCCGGTACTATCGCGTGATCGCAGAAATGCCCGAAGACATGAAGATCGAGCGGGCATGCGCGACGAAGATCGAACGCGTGATGCGCTTGCCGCGCGACCTGTTTCGCAATCCGATGCTCGACTCCTATGCGGCCGAGGGACGCTGGATCGCGAGCTACGACGTGCCCATCACCGCCAACGCGCGAGTGGATACGCCGGAATTCATGGTGCCGGAAAGCTCAGCACACCGTGTGCGGGACTATGTACGGCAACTGATCGAACGGAAGTTCCGAGGAGCCTACGGGATGATGGCCTGGGCAGACAACGGCAAGGCCACATGCGGGTTCAATGTCCACGCGTTAGCCGAGTACGGCTGGAACCTCGACGGCCGCAGCGAGCAGGAGTTCGCCATCGCCTGGGCGACGCGCGAAGGCTACCAGGATCCGGAGAAGGTCGGCGAGTGGGCCGATCTGATGGGACCGATCGAATTCGATGTCTATGACTCCGACTTTCCGATTGCGTACTCCTGGGGCAAGTATGTCGAGATGGTGCGTCAGCGACGACGCCCCTATCTCGGGGAGGGAATCTTTCGCTACTACACCAGCGCCGAGGATTTCGACCGAAAGATTGCCATCAGCGACCGCGCGTTGACCATTGCCGAGACGTTCGAGAGCGACTATCTCGCGAACGAGACGCGGGTCGTCCGGTCCTATGTCCGACTTGCCAAAGGGCTTTACGAGGTGGCGGAGTTGGTCGCGACGGAGGATTTCCGCGACCTCGAAAGCCAGCAGCGATTGCGTCAGGCGCTGGATCGCCTGGGGGACGCGGGAGAGGAGAACGTGGCCTCAATCAAGAGTTGGCGGAGCGCTCTTGGCCCGAAGCCATGGCACTACCGGGTGCACGACGCGATCAAAGGCACGGAAGACACGGTGGATGCCGTGACCGACTTTGTAACCGGACGGTACTTTTACTGAAATACGTCCGTCCGCAGCGATCACCTTGCGCGATTCGGACGCTTCGTGCATAGTGAGTGGGTGACGGGGACGGGTTGGCCGCGTGGTATCGGCCAGCGATAGCTCTCAAGGAGAATCGAGTCTCCGGTCACAACGTCTATGACAGACGACCCAGGAAGTAGAAACACCAGCGAAGCGGCGCCCTCCGGACGGTACGGCCGGCTCCCGCCGCTGATTGCCGGGATTGACGATGGCCACCGTTCCCAGCGGCGTGGACAGCATCCTGTATCTCACCGAGTTGACAGGAATGGGGGTCATTGCGCCCAACGGCCATCGCCTTGGGCGGGTGCGCGAACTGGGGCTCATGCCGAGCGAGCATCCCACCCGTGTTTCGCACTTCCTGCTGGGGCGGCGCACACGGTTCATGGTGCGCCACGACCAGGTTGAATCGATTTCGCTTGCAGGCATCCGTCTCTCGGATGATCTCTTTGTCCCGTATTACCCCGACGAGCGCCTGTTTCTGCTCGAGAAAGACCTGCTCGATCAGCAAATCGTCGATGTGAACGGCTGCAAGGTCGTCCGGGTCAACGACCTCGCACTGCGAATCGTGCATGCGCCCGAGCGCGACGAACTCTGGGTGCATGAGGTTGGCGTCGGACTGCAGGGCGCGTTCCGGCGGCTGACGGAAGGCTTTCTGCCCAACAAGGTGATTCGGAAAGTCCAAGAGCGCATCACGCCCAACTCGATTCCCTGGCAATACTGCAACATCGTCGAGCCCGACCCTCAGCGCCGCTTGAGGCTACGCATCTCGCACCAGCGGCTCGGAGAGTTGCACCCGGCCGATCTCGCCGACATCGTCGAGGACCTGGCGCCGGCGGAGCGGGAGGCGCTATTCAAAACCCTCGGTGACGAAGTGGCCGCCGAAACGCTCACGGAGGTCGAGCCGAAGATTCAGGTCAGCATCCTCAAGTCGCTCGACAAGGAACGCGCCGCCGACATCGTTGAAGAAATGGAGCCGGATCAAGCGGCTGACGTCCTCGATCAACTCGAAGAGGAAAAGAGCCGAGAGATTCTCCAGGACATGGAGCAGGTTCCGAAGGCCGAGGTAGAGGAACTGCTCGAATACAGAAGCGACACCGCGGGCGGCATGATGAACACGCAATACGTGGGCGTTCATGAGAACGGCCATGTGCGCGACGCCTTCGAAGCGCTCCGAGGCAATGAGGACCTGCTCAAAATGCTTACGCACATCTTCCTGATCGACCAAGAGCAACGGCTGACGGGCGCCGTGGCGATCAGCCGGCTTTTCACTGCCTCGGAGCATACGCCCCTACGGCGGTTGGCTTTCAAGGAAACACTGCATGCGCACGTAGACGACGATCGCAAGGAGGTTGTCGCCATCTTCGACAAATACAACCTCTTTGCTCTGCCGGTCGTGGACGAGGACAACGAGCTGTGCGGCGTGATCACGGCTGACGACGTGATCAGCGTGCTCACTCCCGCCGGCTGAACGAATCCCTTGACGGACTTTCACCATGTTCGAGCGCCTGCGTACACGTCTGCTGCTCTTCCTGGCCGTCCTGGGGCCCGGGTTCATCACGGCAGTAGTCGATAACGACGCCGGGGGAATCTTCACGTACTCGGAGGCGGGTGCGCGATTCGGCTACAACCCCCTGTGGACCATGGCGCCGGTCACCGTGGTTCTGATCATCACGCAGGTAATGTGCTCGCGGATGGGGGCGGTCACCGGCAAGGGACTGTCGGACCTGATCCGCGAAGAGTTCGGCCTGCGGATGACATTCTTCGTCATGGCCGCGCTGCTGGCGGTGAACCTGACAAACGTCACCGCGAACTTCGCGGGCATCGCCGGTTCGCTGGAGATCTTCGAGGTCAACCGTTACATCTCGGTTCCGCTGGGCGCGCTGGCTGTTTGGCTGCTTGTCGTGAAGGGCACGTACCGGAGCGTGGAGAAGATCTTTCTCGTGGCGAGTGCATTCTACGTGGCGTATGTGATCTCGGCGGTCATGATCGAACCGGACTGGGGGCAAGCCCTCGAAAGCAGCGTGATTCCGGTCGTGTACTTCGACGGGCCCTACCTGGCGATTCTGATTGGTCTGGTGGGAACGTCCGTGGCCCCCTGGATGCAGTTCTACTTGCAGTCAGCGGTCGTCGAAAAGGGCATCGACGCCAAGCAGTTCAGCGAGTCGCGCGCCGAGGTGATCGTCGGCTGCATAGCAATGGCGTTCATCAAGTTCTTCATCATCGTCTGCGCGGCGGGGGCGATCTGGTCGGTGCAGCCGCGTGAGATTCACGATGCCGCCGAAGCCGCCCTGGCGCTGCGCCCGTTGGGTCCCTATGCCTACATCCTGTTCAGCGCCGGACTGTTCAATGCCTCTCTGTTGGCGGCCAGCATCCTGCCCCTGTCAACCGCTTACTCGGTCTGCGAGGGGCTGGGTTTCGAGTCCGGCGTAAACCACCGCTTCGGAGAAGCACGGGTGTTTTATGGACTCTATACGCTGCTGATTGTCGTGGGAGCGGGGCTCGTATTGTGGCCCGGATTCCCACTGGTGCGAATGATCCTGCTTTCGCAAGTACTGAACGGCATCCTGTTGCCGCTCATTCTGATTCTCATTCTGCGTCTCGTGAACCGGCAAGACCTGATGGGAGAATGGGTCAATTCGAAGCTCGACAACATTTTGGCTTACGGCACGGTTGTGGTAATGATCGGATTGTCGCTGACGCTGGTCGTGCTCACGGTATGGACGAACCGTCCGGTCTGAGACCAGCCTGCCTTTCTCACCACCCGACGGCCGAAGCACGCGAAAAAAGGCCGTGATTCGTAAAAAACACAAAAGCCGTGTCTCGTGATTCGTGATTTGTGTCTCGTGACCCCAAAACCCAGGCAGGCGGTACGACCGTCGCTCATGGGCGTTATTTATTGCGCTTGCGTGGCTTGCTCGATGGGCAAAAAGTCCGTGGTAAAGGCCGTGTTGCGTGTCTCGCAATCCAAGGGCGGAAGGAGCCGATCAGGCCGCTACAGCTTCGTGCGCCCAGCGGCTCCTGCCTTGTCCTGACGACCTTCTCGCGCACTTCGCCTCACCACTTGGTGAGACATGCAGGCCAGCAAGCGCCTTTCTCGCCAGGTGGCGAGCGGCGAGCGAGGCGTGCTCGCGTGCGCAGCTTGTGCGTTAGAATCGATTTCTTCCCGCATCACCCACGATGAAGCGCCTATTCCGCAACGCCGCGAAGCCGCCTGGTTCGATTCGCGCCTGCGGCGGGAGACGAAATCAAATCGCGCACTGACCAGACACCATGGCTTCCACGCCGCGCCTTTTCCTGATCGACACGTTTGGCTTGATCTTCCGGGCCTTCTACGGACGCGCTCGCTCGGGCGCACCGATCATGCGGACGGCCGAGGGAAGACCGACCGAGGCGATCTACATTTTCGTCACCATGCTTCGGAAGCTCATTGAAACGCACCATCCCGACTATATGGCAGCGGTGTGGGAAGGCGACGGACCAACCTTCCGCGACGAGATCTACGCGGAGTACAAAGCGAACCGCGAGGAAACCCCGGACGACTTGCTGCAGCAGCTTCCGTACATCCGGCGGCTGCTCGAGAGTTCGCGGATTCCCGTGATTGCCAGCGCCGGCTACGAGGCGGACGACGTGATCGGAGCTCTTTCCCGTCAAGCCGCCGAGCATGACATCGAGGTCTTCATCGTCAGCAGCGACAAAGACCTGACGCAACTCGTTACCGAGCGGGTCTTCGTCCTCAACCCGATGAAAAACGACCTGGTCTACGACTCCGAGGGCGTGAAAGAAGCATTGGGCGTAACTCCGCCGCAGGTAGTCGATCTACTGGCGCTCAAGGGCGACCCGGTCGACAATATCCCTGGCGCGAAGGGCATCGGCGACAAGGGCGCCCGAGATTTGATTTTGACCTATGGCTCCGTCGAGGCCGCCATCGAGAATGCCGGCGAAGTCAAGCGCAAGACCTACCGAGAGAGCCTGCAAGAGAATCGAGACCTGATCCTGCTGAGCAAGAAGCTCGCGACCATCGCCGTTGACGCGCCCGTCGAATTGGATCTGGAGAACCTCCAGTTCGTCCCGCCAGACCTGGAAGCCCTGGCGGACCTGTACCGGGAACTCGAGTTCAACAGCTTGCTCAGCGCCCTCGACACGCCGGAGCCGGAAGCCCCGGCCGATTACCGTACTCTTGCCTCCAAAGCCGAACTCGGCGAATGGCTCTCGACCTCCGTGGAGCCGGGCAAGGCCGTCACCCTGGTGGTGGATACGGGCGTTGCCGACGAGATTGCGACCGGGGGAGCCGCGTTCTGCACGGCGGCCGGGCAGTCGGTTCTGCTACCGGTCGAGCACATCGCCGGCGCCAGGAGCTTCCTCGAAGACCGGGTTGTTCCCAAGAGAGTGCACGACCAGAAGGCGACCACGCACAATCTCGGGGAATTCGGGATCTCGCTCGACGGAGTCGTGAGCGACTCGATGCTGGAGGCGTTTCTGCTGGATACGACGCGCGCGGACTTCACACTGAAAAAGGCGATCGGGCGGTACCTGGGCGTGGCGGTCGATGACGACCTGGCCCGCACGGCGGACTTGGTTCGCGAGCTCGGCGAAAAGCTGTCTCCGCAAATCGACGAGTCGGGCCTGCGCGATCTCTACGGGAGCGTAGAGCTACCGCTCGCCCCCATTCTCACCCGCATGGAACAAGAGGGCGTCTTGCTCGATAGCGCCCGACTGGCAGGGATTTCGCGGCAGATGGCAAGCGAGATCGACGAGCTGACCCGTCAGATTCATGAACTGGCGGGCTCGACGTTCAACATCAACTCGACACAGCAGCTTGCCAAGGTGCTCTTCGATGACCTCCAGCTTCCCGCGCCGCCCCGGCGCGGAAAGACCAAGGGGCGTTCGACCGCGTCCGACGTCTTGGAAGAGATTGCCCCGACGCACGAAATTGTCCCCAAAGTCCTCGAATACCGCCGGCAAACCAAGCTCAAGAACACCTATGTCGACGCGCTACCGTCCCTCGTTTCTCCGAAGACCGGCCGACTGCACACGACCTACAACCAGTGCGGGTCAGCCACAGGACGGTTGTCGTCATCGAACCCGAACCTGCAGAACATTCCGATCCGCACTGAGCGCGGCCGAGAGATTCGGGCCGCGTTTGTCGCCCGGCAGGGATGGAAGCTGCTAGCCGCCGACTACTCGCAGATCGAGTTGCGCGTGCTCGCGCACATCTCGCAGGACCCGGTGCTCGTCGACGCATTCCGCAACAACGAAGACATTCATACACGCACGGCCGCTGAGGTGTTCGGAGTGCCACCGTTGGCCGTGGGCGCGGAGGAGCGGCGCCGCGCCAAGGCCGTGAACTTCGGGATCGTCTACGGGCTCAGCCCCTTCGGGCTGTCGAAGCAGCTCGGCATTCCGCAATCGGAATCGCGGCAGTACATCAACGCCTACTTCGAGCGCTACGCGGGCGTAAAGAAGTTCATGGACGGCGCCATCGACGACGCACGCAGGACCGGACATACCCGGACTCTGCTCGGCAGGCTGCGGCCGATACCCGATCTCGACAGCCGCAACCCAGCGGCCCGCGGATTCGCCGAGCGCACCGCGATCAACTCCCCGATCCAGGGCTCCGCGGCGGACCTGATCAAGCTCGCGATGATTCGCGTCGACCGAAGGCTCCGAGAAGCCGGCAGCCAAGCGCTGATGCTGCTCCAGGTTCACGACGAGTTGCTCTTCGAGTCGCCTGAAAACGAAGTCGCCGAACTGGCCGATATCGTCAAGCAGGAAATGGAAAGCGCCTACGAATTGCGAGTCCCAATTCTCGCGGACGTGAAGGCGGGCGTCAACTGGCGCGACATGGAAACGGCCTGACCTGCATATCCCACAAGCTTGCATGCGGCAAAAGAGGCGAGTGAGGAGAGGCTGGCCTGCATTTCTCATCACCTGACGGTCGAAGCACGCGAAAAAAGGCCGTGATTCGTGAAAAACACAAAAGCCGTGTCTCGTGTCTCGTGACCCCAAAACCCAGGCAGTCGGTACGACGGTCGCTCATGAGCGTCATTTGTTGCGCTTGCTTGCCGTGCTCAACGTACTGTTCAAGTAAGCCTGCGCGCGCCAAGCGGCGCGCGCCTCGTCCTGACGGTCCTCTCACGCACTTCGCCTCGCCACGTGGTGAGAAATGCAGGTCAGCTTTCGAGCCGAGAGACGACTCGCGCTGTCGAGGCCAGCAGGCCGGGCTATTCGCCGGAGCGGCCAGTCATCATCTGCCGGATACCAGGCCGCAGCTCGATTCCCAATTCCGTCAATTGACGGCCCGGAACCGTTGACGGCGCCTCGCACATGAGATCCGTGCCCTTGGCCGTTTTGGGGAATGGAATCACGTCGCGAATCGTGGTTTCTCCAGCGAGCAGCATGACCAGGCGGTCGAGGCCGAGCGCGATGCCTCCGTGCGGAGGCGTCCCGTATTCCAACGCCTCCAGGAAGAATCCGAAGCGGTGGCGCGCCTGCTCGTCGGTAAACCCGAGCGCCTGGAACACCTTGGCTTGCACGTCGCGCCGGTGGATACGAATCGACCCCGAGCCCAACTCGATGCCGTTCAGGACAAGATCGTAGGCCTTCGAACGGCAACGGTGCGGCTCACTCAGCAGGTGGCCGAGATCCTCGTCGTGCACGGAGGTGAAGGGGTGATGCGCCGCGTTCCAGCTTTGTTCGTCCTCGTCCCACTCGAACATCGGGAAGTCGGTCACCCACAAAAAGCGGAAATCCTCCTTGTCGAAGAGCCCATGACGATCCTGATACTTCTGCGCCACCTGTAGCCGGAACGTTCCCGCGGCTTTCAACGCGGTCTCTTGCGGCTTCGGGCCGGTCGGCCTATTCGCGATCGTCACGAGAACCAGCAGATCATCGTCTTCGACACCCGCCCGCTCGTACACGTTCCTCAGCGGCTCGGCGAAGTCGCGGCCGAGCCGCCTCATGTCGTCGAACACGCGCAGGCCGAGCTCGCTGCCCAGCGGTTTCAGTTCATCACGCTCGCGTCGAGTCAAAGTTCCTACGGACGGTATGCGGATCGCCATCAGCGGCATTCCGTCGGGAACCGGCAACTCGCCAGCAGGGAAAAGGTCGTCTACCCGTGTCATCGCGGGGACACGCAGATCCGGTTTGTCGCTGCCGTGGCGCTCCATCGCTTCGTCGTAGGTCATCCTCGCGAACGGCCGTTCGGGTGTTGGATGCCCCGCCGCCTCCGCGGCGCCCTGCATCACGCGCTCGATCACATCGAAGACATCCGATTCCCGGATGAACGACATTTCGAGGTCGAGTTGCGTGAACTCCGGCTGGCGGTCGGCGCGGAGGTCCTCATCACGGAAGCAGCGCGCAATTTGGAAATAGCGGTCGTAGCCGGCGATCATCAGCAACTGCTTGAATAATTGCGGAGACTGCGGCAGCGCATAGAAACTGCCCAACTGCAAGCGGCTCGGCACGAGGAAGTCACGCGCGCCCTCAGGTGTCGAGCGAGTCATGAACGGCGTCTCGATCTCGTAAAACTCCTGCTCATCCATCGCTTTGCGAATCGCGAAGTTCACTTTGTGGCGCAGGATCAGGTTGCGCTGCATGTGCGGACGCCGCAAGTCGATGTAGCGGTGTCTCAACCGGATGTCCTCGCCGACCGAGAGATCCTCCTCCACCAGGAACGGCGGCGTGCGCGATGTGTTCAGGATGTAGACCTTCTCCGCTGCGACCTCGACTTCGCCCGTCGTCAGCTCGGGGTTGATCGTATCGTCGTCACGGCGAACCAGGGGACCTTCAACCGCGATGACGAATTCACTACGCAACAACCCGGCGCGGGCGTGGACGTCGGCCCGCTCCTGGTTGAACACTACCTGGGACACCCCCGAACGGTCCCGCAGGTGGATAAAGATCAACCCGCCCAGATCCCGCCGACGGTGGACCCAACCCATCAAAACGACGCGCTTGCCAACATCGCCCGGACGCAGATCGCCGCAGCGATGGGTTCGTTCGAGGCCACCGAGGAAGTCCAGCGGGACGGGGGTTTGACTTGCGGCTTCCATCAGCGTTCTTGCGACTCTTGCCTGTATGTGCGGCTCAGCTCGACATAGCTTGCACAGTTGCGGCGAATCCGCTCGCGTTCGTCGTCGGACACGGGCCGCCGAACTTTTGCCGGCGCACCCATCAACAAGCTGCCCGGCGGAAACGCCGCGCCTTCCAGCACCAATGCCCTGGCCGCGACGATCGAGCCCGCTCCGATCTTCGAACCGCTCAAGACGGTCGCGCCCATTCCGATCAGACACTCGTCTTCGATGAAGCAGCCATGCAGCGTGACCGAATGCCCCACGACCACACCTTCGCCGATTACGAGAGGCTTGTCGCGATCGACATGAAGACAACAGTTGTCCTGGACGTTACTGCGGTCTCCGATCCGAATCGAGTTCACATCGCCGCGAATCGTCGTATTGCACCAGATGCTCACCTCGTCGCCGAGTTCGACGTCACCGATCACCTGCGCGCTCGAGTCAACGTAGGCCGATTCGGAAAGCGTGGGGAGCCGACCCCGATACGGACGAATCATGTTTATCCAGGAGGAGCGTAGCTCAACGCATCAAAGAAATCGAATCCGGCGAAGTGGGGTGAAAAGTACGCGCCCTCAGATCAGTTTTTCCTCCGCCCGTGCGCGGACCATTCAAGCGGGAAAGATTCGGGTTGGCGTCAACGCTGCTTGATCCGGGGGTGTTTCAAGGCAGTGCCGGCGTTACGCCCAAGAAAACTCAGCGTAGCACAGCGGCGGATGCCCGAACCGCTAAGCGCAACCGCCCACAGCCGGCCAGGAGTCAGCGGCGGACACGGTTCGCTCGCTCACGGTCAGGAACTCGAGAAGCACGATCATCTTGTGAGACACGGCGCCGGCCCGTTTCGTTCCGGTCCGGGAACGATGGTTGGTGGAGAAATATGGCAGCTTCTCGGCTTTACCTCGCTCGTAGCGCTGGATCTCGCACGCCCGGCGACCACGCGTCGAAAAGCGATCGCCCATTGCCGGGTCGAGCGTGCGCGCTCCAAAGTAAGCGGCGATGTACTGCAACTCGTCTGTCGATAAACCTTCCAAAAACTCTTTGGCCGATGCGCGCCGCGCAAGCCGACTCATCGAAGTCAGCGCCTCAACCAGGGTGTTTCTCTCAGTGACGGGGTACACCTAAAGGCCTCTCTCCAGAACAGGAGGTTGATTTCATTATCACGCCATCGGCACCAGGATCGCAACCTACCATCAACAATATAAAGGGGATAGAGCCACCACCGTTCGGTTGTGCCTATTGAGTGTCCGCCTCGATAGCCTTGAACAACCTTCTTGACAGACGGTAGGGAAGGGAATATCCGATCGGACGTTCCAGACTCGACGACTTGCCCGAAAGCTTCTATCTCTACACTTATAAAGCAGTGCTTCGCTTCCAGTATTGCCTCAGGCCTTGTAGGTAATCGCCAACTCGGGAGTGTCGATGCGCCGTCCGTTCTCGTACAGCGAGTCGATCGCGAACGAAAGAACTCCCGTCGTCAACAGTGTTCGCTCAACAGGGTTCGGGAGGATGCCGTCCGCGATCAGGTTCTCAAAGTTGCGGGCCATGAAACCCCAGTGGCCGTGAATGTGAAACTGAATCCGGCACTCGGTCGATAGAATCTCGCCTGAGCCTTTCCGGCTAGCGGCGACGACCCAACTTCGCAGCAGCCCATTTGCCATCAGCAAACGCCCCTTGAGGCCGTCGCGATAGTCGATGAGAAACAGAATGGGTTCCTCGATCAGGTCTTCCGGGAGCCCTTCCTTGCGAGTCTCCGTGCGAGCCAGTGCCGCCTCGAACAATTCCTGTGACCAGATCCCCTGATCGCGCAACTCCCAAACCTTGCTTCCCCGAAAAGCCTGGACCGACTCTACGCCGGTTTCCCCGCCCATACGCTTTTCGACGATCGCCTGCAGGGCTTCCAGAGTGTGAAAACCGAGAGCGTCGGTATGACCGAATCCAACGGTCAGGGCTTGTTCGAGTTCCTGGGTGTAATCCAGCTCCAGCGGAGGATAGCGCCACGCCAACGACACGGTGGACCCCGCCATCAACGGGATTCCCATTTCTTTCGCTGTCTCGTACATCGCCGAAGCCTTTTCCCAACTGTAGGAAAAGTGCTTGTCGACGAAGATCGGGCATACGACCCCATCTTGCTTCATGACGTCGATGAGCTGCATGAACAACTCGTGACGGGGGTACAGTTGCTGGCCTTTCTCGTTCGACGGATACTCGCCATGTTCAGCGACGAGAGCGATGCCGTCCACGGCCAAGCGATCCCCGCCACAGCGCAGCGCCTCGGCTACGGTCGGATACACCTTGAACCCGTATTCCTCAGCCAGGTCGAAGCCCATGTCGTTGTCGGGGACCTGGTCCAGATACATCGATGCCACTTCCAAGCGCGGATAGTACGTCTTCTTGTTCAGGCGATAGCCGTGCAAGATACGGCTAAAGAACACGTCCGCATGCGATCGCTCGAAGTAAACCGTCGTAATGGCGGCGATCCGGGGTTTCGGCTGGTGGGCGGGGTGCTCTGTCGTCTGACAAGCGATTGAAGCGAAGCCGGCCGCGGCCAGCAGGTCACGTCGGGTCATCGACCCGCAAGTGTATCAAGCCGGAAAGGCGCCAGCCCGCATTTCTCACCACCCGACGGTCGAAGCACGCGATACGACCGCCATGACTTCGTTGCGCTTGCTTGCCGTGCTCAACGTACTGTTCAAGTACGCCTGCGCGCGCCAAGCGGCGCGCGCCTTTTTCCTCCGCCCGGCTTGCGCCTAGTCCTGGCGGCCCTCTCACGCACTTCGCCTCGCCGCGTGGTGAGAAATGCAGGCTAATGACGTTGCCGTGCACATCCGACAGGCGCATGCCTCTGGCGCTGTCGATGGACTCGATGGAGCAGATGGAGTAGTTGAGAGTCGGCCTTGACGGCTTCCATGCCATAGCGGGCGCGGCTTCGCCAGTTGGGTCTTTCATCAACCGTGCCCGGCGTGTTCTGTTGGAAGCGTTCCAGCCAGAGGTCCTCCAGGTTGACGAGCATCATGGCTTCTTCCCTTCCGGCCAGTTCCAACAAGCAGGCTTCGAGAATCTCGGCGAGAGTCGGGCATTCCGCGCGCAAGGCGCCGCGTCGACGCAGGAACTGAACCACGGATTGCTTGAGCAACTCTCGTTCTCGGCGCACCTCCCGAGCGTCGTTGGAGCCGATCAGCCCGAGCTTCTCCTGGTCCTCGATGTCGAGTCCCTCCCAGAATCCGGCGAACGGCCGCATGTCGTGGGTGTTCAAGCTCGCCAAGGAGCCACCGGGTGTAGGGCGCATGGCCTCGCCGGCACTGCTGTTGAACTGGAACTGGGCGACGTACATGCCGCCGAGCCCATGCTCGCTCATGCTTGCCCGGATGTGATGGGGGACCGTCCCGAGGTCCTCACCGATGATGGCGGTTTTGTGGCGTTCCGACTCCAGAGCGAGGACGGCATAGAACTCGTCGGAATGGTATCCGACGTAAGTGCCTTCGGTCGCCGCGAAGCCTTCCGGAATCCAATAAAGCCGATGCAGGTTCATGACGTGGTCGATGCGGAGCACACGCGCATACCGCATGTGGTGGCGCAAACACTGAATGTAGTGACGGTATCCGTCGCAGCGAATCTTTTCCGGATGAACGGGGGCGAAACCCCAGTTCTGGCCGTTGCTGAAGAAGCGGTCGGGCGGAGCTCCTCCTGCGATGTGCGAGGCGAATGAGCCGGGCTCACGCCAAACATCAAAGCCGGCCGGATGGACTCCGAGAGGCAGATCAAGGTACAGGCCAGCCGGGTGGCGTTGTGACCTGTGGGCCAGGGCATGCAGTTGACCATCGGCCAGCCACTGAACGTATTGGTGATAGGACCGGACACGCTCATCCGAGTCTGCCTCGGTGAGGCCACCCGATCGCAATCGCGCGGGCCATTCGGACCACGGCTTCCCCTGCTGCTCCATCGTGGCCCGAAAGGCGGAGTAGGCCTGGAGCTCGGGCCGCGAAGCCGTGTACTGCTCAAAATCACGGCTGCGCTGATTCCTGCTGTCAATGAATGATGAGCAAAGCAGTTCCAGGACTCTTCTCTTGAGGGCCATCTGCCGTTTGTAGTCGATCAATGAAGCCGCACGGAAACTTTCCATCTCAGTCCGGAAGTGGCTTGATGAGACAAGCTTCCGAGCCTCATCGCAGTCATCGAACTCGGGAACGGCCGTGACGTCGACAAAAAACTCATTCCAGAACAACCGGCTTACCGGCGCGTAGGGTGAGGGGTCATACGGCTGGTCGAGGAATGTCGCGAGCAGCGGGAGCGTTCCCACCACGTCTGCGCCTGCCGCAGCGGTCCATTCCGTGAGTTCCGACAGGTCGCTGAAGTCGCCTGCTCCCCAGCTTCGTTTCGTATGAAGCGAATAGAGCGGCATGAAAACACCCCACCCCGACTTCGAGATCTTGTTGAGGGGATAGGTCTGCCGGGGGGCCCGGAACACCCAGGCATTCTCCGCACGCCGCCGGCTAGTGAGTCTCAGTTGGTGGTAGCCAAGCGGCAGGTCATGGGGTAATGCAAGCTTCTTGACAACGTAGTTGCCGCCATCCAACTCGACGGCAGCTCGTGCCGGGACCGCATGCAGTTGCTCTCGCCAAACCCGCCGGGACCCATCCTCGAGATGCAGTTCGCATTCCAGCGAGTCCTCATCGTCCGACACGCGAACCGTGAAGCTCGGCCGCTGAGGGCTCCACGAAACGAGCACCGGCTCGACCAGCCTCTCCCAGAGCTCGATACGTCTTGCTCGCAGAGCTTCGATAGCGTCATGCGGGGATTCGAGATGAGCGCCGAGGGCGCGCAGGATGGCGCAAAGAGCTTCAACGGAGACCCGGCGCGTAAGGTGGAAGCCGTCTCGGAATACCGGGTTCACTCGGTAGAGCCGGGCCAGCCGATCAAGAGGACTGCATGGTTCCGTATTCACAAAAGCCCGTGACAGGAGTCCGCCGGTCCGGGCTAATTGCCTTCCTCTTCGCCCATTTGCTGCGAAAGGTAGACGCCAATGCCCATCTGATCGATCATGTCGATCTGTGCTTCCAGCCAGTCGACATGCTTTTCTTCGTCGACGAGGATCTTCTCGAACAGCTCGCGGGACCCGTTGTCCCGTTTCTCGACGGCCACGTCGATAGCCTGGTTGAGCCTCGGCACAGCTTCCAGTTCGAGCGCCAAGTCGTTTTCGAATTGGGATCTGACATCCTTGCCGATTCTCAGCGAAAACATTTCGCGAAGATTCGGGATGCTCTCGAGGAAGAGAATGCGCTCGATGAGCGCTTCGGCATGCTGCATCTCTTCAATCGACTCACGTTTCACGTATTTCGCGAGGGCCAGGTAGCCCCAGTTCTCGCACATCTCGGCATGCAGGAAATACTGGTTGATCGCCGTCAACTCGGCTTTGAGGACCTCCTTGAGGCACTCAATAACTTTGGGGTCGCCTTTCATCGTTCACCTTTCCGTTCACCCGCTGTGTGGAATATTCGTTGTATCGCCGCTGTACGGACCTTGTCAAAACATATTCTCGAATGATTTTCGAAGCGAAGGTTCGAGCCCCGGAGAGGTTCCGGCGCAATGCAAGCAGATTGCATGGTCGATTACGTGGGCTGTGTCAAGAAAGTATCTCGAGGGCCACACCGGTTTTGCAGTTGAGGTGCAAGCCGGCGGGAAGACACACGACCCGGACCTTCCAATCCGCCGGAGAGTTGCAGAGGCGACCTGAAGCCCGGACCGAGGGAGAGCGGTCAGTTCCAGCCTGCATGTCTCACCACCCGACGGCCGAAGCACGCGATACGACCGCCAGGACTTCGTTGCGCT
>JAPPLB010000073.1 GCA_028819575.1 Bryobacterales bacterium
TGGCGGTCGTATCGCGTGCTTCGACCGTCGGGTGGTGAGAAATGCAGGTTAAGCCAGGACCCCATGGACGACTTCGCCATGGATGTCGGTCAGCCGGAAATCCCGGCCTGCGTAGCGATAAGTGAGCTTCGTATGGTCCAGCCCCAACAGATGCAGGATCGTGGCATGCAGGTCGTGGAAATGCACCTTCTTCTCGACGGCATAATAGCCGTAGTCATCGGTGCGGCCGTAAGTGAGGCCAGGCTTGACACCGCCACCTGCCAGCCACATCGTGAAGCCGTGGGGGTTGTGGTCACGGCCATCGGCGCCTTCGACGGTAGGGGTCCGCCCGAACTCACCGCCCCAGACCACTAGCGTGTCATCCAGCAAGCCTCGCCCCCTGAGGTCGCGGATCAAGCCCGCGATCGGCTTGTCCACTGAGCGGCATCTTTTGATCATGTTCTGTTTTAGCTTCTTGTGGTGGTCCCATCCGTTGCTATTGCACTGCACGAAGCGTACACCCCGTTCGGAAAACCTCCTCGCCAGCAGACACTGCCGCCCAAAGTCCTCCGTATCAGCATCATCGAGTCCGTAAAGTCGGCGTGTAGCCTCGCTTTCGCCTGACAGGTCCTCCGCCTCGGGTTCCTCCGCTTGCATCCGAAAAGCCAGCTCGAAACTGGCGATGCGGCTTTCCAACTCGTCGTCCGGGCCGACTTTCTCCAATTGCCTGTGTCCCATTCGGCTTAACATGTCCAGTTCCAACCGCTGAAGGCGTGCACGCCCCATCCCATCGCCGATGAACGGGATCTTGGCGTCTCTCACCTCGATGCCTCCATAGCCCAGCGGGGTTCCCTGATAGGCTCCCGGCAGGAAGGCCGAAGCGTAGTTATTCACGCCCCCTTGGGAAAGTGCCTGACAGATGGTGATGTACCCTGGCAGGTTTTGGTTCTCACTGCCTAAACCGTAGGTGATCCAGGAGCCCATGCTCGGGCGGATGAACGTGTCACTGCCCGTGTGCCATTCCAGCACGGCCCCGCCATGGCGTGGGTTCGAACAATGAACCGATCGGATGAACGTCAACTCGTCGATGACAGTAGCCAGGTGCGGAAATTGGTCGCTCACCCAAGCCCCGCTTTGCCCATGCTGTTGGAAATGAAAGGGAGAGCCGACCAGGTTGCCCATCTTTTGAGGGAACGACAATACTCGGGGCGCATCAAACGGAAGCGGTTTGCCGCTATCGCGTGACAGGATCGGTTTGGGATCGAACGTGTCAAGGTGAGACGGCCCGCCGAACATGAACAGCATGATCACCCGCTTGGCGGCGGGTGCGAAATGCGGCGCCTTGACGGCCAGCGGATTCGTCTCTTCGGCTGAGCACTCGTCGGCCAGCAGGGCCGCCAACGCCAGACTGCCGAAGCCCGCGCCCATCCGCTGTAGCATTTCCCGGCGCGGCATCGCTGTCGCTTGAGGAAAGCGTCTAGTCGGAATGTGCATGACAACTTCTCCGCCCGGAGTTGGGCAAAGCGGACTCGGCATTCAGTCTACATAAACGAACTCGTTTGACGACAACAGCACGCGGCATAGCCCTTGCCAGGCTCTCCTGTGCTGTGGGCCGGCTCCCACGATTTCGCTGTGCTCCTCCCGCTGATATTCCGCCAGGAAATCCAGCCATTCCTTCGTCTCCTGCGTCGATGGCGAACGCAGCAAAACCAGCTCGAACGCGCGAGCAATCCGCTGCTTGTCATCCCGAGCCGGCTCGGCAAGCAACTGGTCCGCCACGCGGTTGGACGCCTCCAGCATCAGCTTGCTGTTCATCATGAACAAGGCCTGTGATGCAACAGTCGTGCGGCTGCGTTGCCCATTGGTCACCGCCGGCGCGGGAAAGTCAAAGGATTGGAACACCTCGTACAAGGCGCTGCGGAGCACCGGCAAATATACGCTCCGCCGCCTGGATTCATACAGAGCCGGGTCGCGTGCTTTACCCTCACCCGAAAGATTCACGAAGTTCATATGAGGAATCAAAGTGCCGCCCATCGTCAGATCGAGTTGTCCACTCACGGCGAGCAACGAATCACGAATCACTTCCACTTCCATGCGAAGGCGGTCACGCCGCCACAGAAGCCGATTTTCGGGATCGACTTCAAGGTTGTGATGGTTCGAAGTAGTGCTCATTTGATACGAATTGGAAAACAGGATGAGCCGGTGCATGGCCTTGACGGACCATCCGCTTTCGATGAACTGAATCGCCAGCCAGTCCAGCAGCGGTTGGTTGTCCGGCCGTTCACCCAGGCGGCCGAAATTGTCGGGTGACCTCACGATTCCCTGACCAAAGTGCCATTTCCAGATTCGATTCACCATCACCCGGGCGGTGAGCGGATGATTGGGGCCCGTCAACCACTCCGCGAATTCGCTGCGCCCGCTTTGCTTGTCGCTGATGAGCCGCCGCCGGTCTCCGGCAAGAATCCGGGGAAATCCGCGGGGCGCCAACTTGCCGGGTGTCAGATGATTGCCTCTCAAGAAGATCGGTAAATCCTCCACCTTGCCTTCCGTAACCGCCATGGCTTTGGGAATCGAGGCATATTCCCTCTTGGCCGCTTCCAGACTCTGCTCGTGCTTTTCTCTCTCCTCGGGCGACATCTTCTCCATATTGCCGTTGACCAGAACGTCGTCGTGCGCATCGATCTCACGTTCCAGCTCCGAGAGTCGTTTGTTGAGTTCCGAGCTCTCCAATGCGGTGGCATTCCACTTGGAATCGACCCGATACGAGATCATGGTCCCGGTGCTTTTGAAAATGCCGGCGAGTGAGTAATAATCCGCTATCCGTATCGGGTCGTACTTGTGATCGTGACATCGTGCGCAGCCCATGGTCAGGCCCATGAACGCCCGGGCGCTGGTATCCAACTGTTCGTCCGCGATGTCCATCTGCTGCTTGACGGGATCGTCCTCCGCCAGCATTTTCGGCCCGATCATCAGGAAACCGGTTGCGATCAGGCTCTCGGCGCGGCTTTCGTCACTCCAGGTGGTGAGCAGGTCCCCGGACAATTGCTCTCGGACAAACTGGTCGTAGGGCTTATCGTCATTGAATGCGGCAATGACGTAATCGCGATAGCGCCAGGCATCGGCATAGGTGAGATTGTCGTCCATCCCGTTGCTGTCGGCGTAGCGAGCGACATCGAGCCAATGACGCCCCCAGCGCTCCCCATATCGTGGAGAGGCAAGCAACCGTTCCACGACCCGAGCGAAAGCATCGGATGAATCGTCCGCCAGAAACGCCGCGAACTCCCCCCGCGTCGGGGGCAAGCCGTGCAGGTCGATCGTCGCCCGGCGAATCAACGTTCGCTTGTCCGCGGCTTGCGCCGGACGTAGTCCCTTGGCCTCGAGTTGCGCCAGCACAAAACGGTCGATCGGCGTCTTCGCCCAGCCGGGATTTTCAACCGCTGGGACCGTAGGATCGACCACCGGCCGAAAGGCCCAAAACGACTTCTCCTCCTCGGTAAAATCCGCATGATCGCTGCCGGCGGCGGACGGCTGAACCGCCGGAACCTCGGCGTTTGGCCACGGCGCTCCTGTCCTGACCCATTCGGACAAAGTCTGAATCTCGGCCTGCGGCAGCTTTGTCTTCGGAGGCATTTGCACGAACGTGTCGTGGTTGACCGCGAGGATGAACAGGCTCTTTCGAGGATCGCCGGGTACCATCGCAGGGCCGGACCGGCCGCCTCGCAACATGCCGGCGAGCGAGTCGAGGCGCAGTCCCGCTTGCCCCTGGCCCGCATCAGGTCCATGGCACGGGTAGCATCGATTGGCAAGAATCGGCCGGACCTGCTTCTCGAAGAACTCCAGTATTGCGGGATCAACTCCGGAGCCGGACCGTTCATTCTGTGCTTCGAGATATTGAAGGTGAAAGAGGAATGGGAAGAGACAAATGACAAGGGCCCTGGTGCAATACCGGATCACGACTACCACCCAACCTCAATCATCGGTCTGAAAGCCCAATGCATCGTAGTCGAACTGATGAGCTTCTTTTGCTGGAAAACTCGCATGGTATCTCAATATCCAATAGACAGGAAGCTGTTCGTCCTCCACTCTTTGCTCGTCTGGCTTTGCCCAGCCATCCATGGTCTTCTGCCACCGATCTCCGTTCGGCCGCATGACCGGCTCGGTCGGCGGCACTCCCTCAGGTCTGAAAAATGTGAATGCGGCAACCCCGGGAGTGGCAGGCGGCCCAGGGGGAGGCGAATCCTGTGGCCAAGCAGTCGCAGCCACCCTGAACAGCAATCCGATGATCTTGCTTCTCATCGGGTTTCTCCTGAAACTATGGTAAATCCGCGCACAGAGAACTCGTTAAGAGTTGTTGACCCTTGCTGCAGCGGGCTGCCGAGGGGATGTTCCAGCACGGCTCGTTACGTGACAGGCGACGCGCTGAAAAGTTGTGATCTCCGTCACGGAGACGGGCATGGAATGAATCGTCAGTAGGTTGTTTTTGTGGTTCGGCTGGTTCTCTTCCCTACCCTGACCTCTGCCACGGTGGTTGCCAGATCGTCCAAATACTCGGACACGAAGCTCAGATGGTTTGGCGTCAACAGGAGATGAATTCCTGGAGGTTCGGTACAGCGATTAGTGACCCACCCCAGGTCATCCAACCCGTCCGCCACCGCGAACATGTCGAGTTGATCGGATCCGAATGTGATAATCCCCAGTTCTGGTTCTCCGCAAATCTCCAGCCCATTGATGGAATTGATTCCCTCGATGAGTAGGTCCTGGGCACGAAGGGTGTCGCGAGCCAGACGAAGATAGCCTTCTTCCCCAAGAAAGTTCAATACCGCCCAGGCGCAGGCCACCGGTCCACCAGAACGGGTTCCTGTAAACGTCCTTGTCAGATAGCGCCCCCTGGGCCAGTCGTCGAAGTCGTGAGCGGAGTACTGAAACCGACTCTCGTCGCGGAACAGCACCATCGAGGCGCCTTTACCGGTATACCCATGCTTGTGAAGGTCCGCCGATAGGGAGCATACGCCCGGAACCGTAAGATCGAACTCCGGTAGAGGCTTGCCCAGCTTCTTGACGAACGGGGCGAGGAATCCCCCGACGCAAGCGTCCACGTGAAGCCAAAGGTTCCGGGTTTGCGCCACCCTTCCCAATTCAACGATGGGATCGATCTTGCCGTGAGGATAGCCGGGCGCCGATCCGACCAGCATGATCGTGTTGGGCGTAAGGGCGCGTTCCATCGCTGGTACATCGGCTCGATAATCCGGACCCAGGGGAACCCGTTTCACCGTCAGTCCCAGGAAATGAGCCGCCTTGTTGAAGGTGGGATGCGCGCTGCGGGCAGCGACGATCTCCGGAGTGCCCTTGATGGAACCTTGTTCGCCAGCCCATTCACGGGCTGCTTTGATTGCCAGAAAGTTGCTCTCCGTCCCGCCGGAGGTCATGACACCTCTGGCAGCCTCACCTCCTCCCAGCAGTTGCGCGGCCATGTCAATGACCTCGGTTTCAAGGCGAGCCAGACCGGGAAAGGCCTCGGGCACCACCATGTTCTCGGAGAAAAACATGGCATAAGCATCCATCGCTATACGCAGGACATCGTCGCCGGCATAGTAGACCATGCCCCACAGCCGGCCCTTTTTCCAATCAGCGCCGTTTTTCCTCGCTTCACTAAGCGCACCCTGAATCTCAGCAGAACTGAGACCACCTGTTGGCATTTTCTTCCGCACGTCTAACCCCTCTCGGGTTCTTGGTATATGAGCCGGAAGGCCGCATCATTATACTCTTCCATTCCCAAATCAATAGGGTCTTGAGAGGGCTGCTCCATGAACGCCTGTTCGTGCGTGCGGCTGGGTAATGGGACCCGCAGACCCGCCTCTGACCGCGCCGTCATTGTGCGCGCAACGGGAGGAAGTACCCGGTGAGAAGATCCCCCCTACCGCAACGGATCAACGACTTCGAGGAACGGGAAACGATGGAAGTCCGTGTCACGGGTACAGATGCGGGAGATGCCATGCTCTCGCATCAACACCGCCGTGTGAAGATCATGGACGAGGTTCCCACTAACATCCGGTAACTCCTTCAGGATCCGAGCCAATACGGCAGCATGACGTTGCGTCGGCGCCAGCAGATCGAACCCGGGGGAGTGCAGCAGAACTTCCAGAAAATCCCACGCTTCCAGCGTTGTCCAAGGGGACACGGACGCTCGTGCATGTGTGGTTGCCCGCAAGAACTCGTAGCAAACGTTCCAGGTGAGAAAGGCCGGTGACGGATCGTTGCGAGCCTGTAAGACGCTGTCGCGACAAGGACTATGAAATGGGGAATCCTGGTCAACAGCGTAGATGAGCACGTTCGTATCGAAGACCAAAGCTCACTCCTCTTCCATCACCCGGTAGAGCTCTTCACGGTTGGCGATGTCGACCCGCAACCCTCCGCTTCTCCAGATCGGCAGCGGCGGCAGGGTATCGGGCTGTGCATGGGAGGGCGTTGGCCTTGCGAGAATGCGCCGCAGCCCTGCCTCTACTAGAGCCGACATCGTCGTTCCCCGTCGAGCGGCCTCTTCGCGCAACCGCTGCATCACTGTGTCGTCGATGTTAAGGGTCGTTTTCATATGGTTTACCATACAGTATGTATGTCTATATGGTCAATTCCCGTACATCCTATAGGAGTAGCTCTCCAACGGAGTATTTGTACACCTCCCAAAAGCAGTCGTCACATGGCCAAGAACTTCCCCGAATAGAACGGCACTGAGAACTCTGCCAGCCCGTGAGGGACGGATGCCTCTTGACACTATATAAACTTTTCTATAGTATTGTTGATATAGTTCGATGAGCCTGGAAAACATTCTCCTGGGCATGCTCGACAAGCCGGCGAGCGGCTACGACCTCAAGACCGAGTTCAGTGAAGGCGCCCGCCATTTCTGGGCGGCGGAGCTGAGCCAGATCTACCCCACGCTGAAGAGGATGGAACAGAGGGGCTGGTTGTGCAGCGAGGTCGCATCTTCCGCAAAGGGTCCTCCGCGCCGTGTCTACCGCCGCACCGCCGATGGCCGCAAGCAGTTGCTCGAGTGGCTGCGGTCGGGGCCGCGGATGGGAACCGAACGGTTTGCTTATCTGGCGCAGCTTTGTTTCATGCACGAGCTGGGAGACTTGGAGCAGACCCTGGACTTCATGATCGAGTTGCGCTCCAGGCTTGCCGACTTCCTGTTGTTGCTGAAGAACGCGGAGGCCGAGCTGACCCCGGCGGGCGAAGAGTTTCCCGAGTCGCTGAGCGAGGTGGATTTTCACGGTTATCTGGGCATTCGCATGGGCATTCACTCGCTCACCGCCAAGGTGGCTTGGTGCGATGAGGCGCTTGAGCGCATTCGTAAGCGGCAGAGCCCACAAGTCGTCAGATCAGCAGCAAGGAAGGCATGATCGAGAGAGACAGGCAATGGCGGAAACCATTCACAGCGTGCTACGAATGTTGCATATCTTTTGGGGTTTTCTTGGTCTTGCGGCTTTCTGGGCGCCTGTTTTCACTAAAAAAGGAGGCAAGGCGCATATTCGCGCCGGGAAGGTCTTCACTGCCTCAGCATACGTTGTGGCTCTGACGGCTCTGGGGTCATGCTGTTGGGCTTTAGCGCATCCTTCCAGTTTTACCGGGCGAGCGATCACTTGGTTCGAAATACCGGCCGAACAGGTGATGTTTGTCGCCATCCTGGGGTTGCTGGCGATCTTCTTGTTGCAGAGCGTCGAAACCGGCCTGCGTGTGCTTCGCGCCCGTCGGCAACCGGAACGGTACGCCGGCCAGCGCTTGCGATCCGTAAACGGGTTGCAAGCGCTGGCCGGCGCAGCCGTGCTCCTCTTTGGGGCCTATCACCTGATCAGAGGTCACGGGCCCATGTTCTGTATTCCCGTCGGGCTGGGATTGCTAAGCCTGCAGGACTTCCGAGAGAACCGTCGGTTCCTCGCTGATCCCCGGCCCACGCCGATGGCCTGGTGGTACAAACACATGGAGTGCATGCTGGGAGCAGGCATCGCCTTTCACACGGCGTTTCTGGTGTTCGGCGCCCGGAGTATCTTCGGGGAATCTCTCATCGAAGGGTCGTGGTCCTTTCTGCCTTGGATTCTGCCGACTGCGGTGGGACTGCCGGCCGTCCACTTCTGGACCCGCTATTACAAGAAGAAGTTCGGAGAGTTGCCCGCAAAGAGCGCAGAGGCGGCGGAGATGCAAAGCTGATTTCACGCGTTCTGCCCGGAGCGCTTATGCGCCGTGCTCCGGGTGGGTGCAGCCTGGAACTCGGCCTGGGGACGGTTTCCTTTATACTTCAACTCCTGGTGAATCCCGATTCCGATGTGTAGTAGCCGTCGATGGTTCTCGACTTGAGAATCCTGAAGAACTTCTCGAGTTCGGTCGTCGGATGATCTTCGTTCCTGGAGATGGTCTGCATGATCTGGTCCTGCCAGGCTGCGACACACTCCAGAAACGGCTTCCGGAAACGTTCCCGTGATTCGTTCTCTAAGGCCCGCAAACCATGGGTCCACTGGTCCTGAACATCAGGCTTACTGTAGGACACCATGAGGTCGATAAACAGGCTCACCTTCGCCGCATGGGCTCCTGGCGAGTGGTCATCGGCCGGAATGATCAATTCGGTGAGGCGGTCCAGCAGTAAGTTCTGCTCGTCGTTGAAGAAGCGGAGTTTGTATCCGGAGGGGGCTTGAGCCAGAGCGAACAACTGCCTGCCGGCGATCTGAACCCGCTCGGCCGCGACGCCGGCGGCCACCAGTTTCAGCGCTGTGCGTCGTTTCATGCTGTCTTCTCCTTGCCGCGCCACAAGCGTGGGATGCTGCGTTTCTACAGATCGCCTGTTTTCATCTGGTTCACGATATAGTCGGACGCCCGAGCTGCTAGCCTGCATTTCTCACCACGTGGCGAGGCGAAGTGCGTGAGAGGGCCGTCAGGACGAGGCGCGCGCCGCTTGGCGCGCGCAGGCGTACTTGCCAAATCGCCTCCTTCACCCCTCGGGTTACGAAACACGGCTTTGCCGTTTCACTGGCCGTCATACATTTCTTCTGGAGCGAACCAGGCCCCCTCCCATGGTTTTCACGAATCATGAGACACGAAACACGAATCACGGCCTTTTATCGTGTACTTCGACCGTCGGGTGGTGAGACATACAGGCTAGGATTTACAGAAGCGTCAGAGCTTCATGGGGAATGTCCCTCCGTTAGGCAGCCTGCTCCAAACCGGCCCTTTGGGTGTTTGCTCTTCGAAACAGGCTGACCCTCGGCGCGCACCTGTAGCACCCCGCCTGCGTTCCCGGTACATTGGGATGATGCGAAGCGACGGCCGGCGGGCTGACCAAGTGCGTGAACTGAAGATCACTCCCGGCTTCATGCCGACGGCCGAGGGCTCGGCTTTGATCGAAATCGGTCACACCAAGGTGATATGCACCGCGTCGTTGGAAGAGGGAGTGCCCGCTTTCCGCCGGGGCAGCGGAAAAGGTTGGGTGACTGCTGAGTACTCCATGTTGCCGCGGGCGACATCGATACGCACGCAGCGCGAGGTGAACCGTGGGCGGACTGGAGGTCGCACGCAGGAAATCCAGCGGCTCATCGGCCGTTCGTTGCGCGGAGCCACCAACTTCGACGCTTTCGGCGAACGCACCGTTCTCATCGACTGCGACGTGATCCAGGCCGACGGTGGAACGCGCACCGCGTCCATCACCGGTGGCTGGCTCGCCCTGGCGTTGGCCTTCCGTCAAATGCTTGACTACAACGTCATCAAGAAGAATCCCCTGAATGAATATCTGGCCGCCATCAGTGTCGGCATCGTCGACGGCGTCCCCTTGCTGGACCTTTGCTACGAGGAAGACTCGCGGGCGGATGTGGATATGAACGTCGTGATGACGTCGGCGGGCGAACACGTCGAAGTGCAGGCCACGGCGGAGAAAGGCAGCTTCTCTCGGGACCGGTTGGATGATCTGCTCGACTTGGCGGGCAAAGGAGTTGCGGAACTCGTCGAAGCGCAGCGAGGCATCGTGACGCTTTGATGCCGGTCGAGCTGTTCTGCGCCACGGGCAACAAGGGCAAGTTGATCGAGTTCCAGCAAGCCTCGGGCGCGAACGTGGTGATCCGGGGGCTCCCGTCGGTTGATTGCGCCGAGGTCGGCTGCAGCTTTGAAGACAATGCCGTCGCCAAGGCGATTTGCTACGCGGAATCGTTGCGCGGGAAGCTCGACAGGTTCTCCGAGCAGGCTCCGCTGGTCTTCGCGGACGATTCCGGTTTGGAGGTCGATGCGCTGAACGGCGCCCCCGGCATCCACTCGGCGCGCTTCGCAGGCTCTGGCGCCGATGATGCCGCAAACAACCGGCTCCTGCTCGAGAAGCTTCACGGCGTTCCCCTTCCCCGCCGAACCGCGCGGTTCGTTTGTTGTATCGCGCTCACGAGGGCCGGCAGTCTCATCAAGACCTTCCAAGCCGACGTCAAGGGCATGATTCTCGATCAGGCCCGTGGCGAGGCCGGGTTCGGTTATGATCCCCTCTTCTATCTACCGATCCTGGAAGCCACGTTCGCCGAACTCCCGCCCGGGAAAAAATGGCTGTACAGTCATCGCGGTCAGGCGTTTCGAAAAATGCTCGACTGGCTGCGTGAGAGCTTGTGATCGGAAGGTGAGAGAGCTTCCGGGTAACTCTTTTCAGGGAAAGCGGTTGCCCTTGGGGCCCATGGTATTTTCCCAATGCGTGGCGGCGCCGGGCCTGCCGGGTCGTCAGCTATTCGGCGGGTGGCGGGTCGGATCGAACGCACCCGCTGACCTGCATTTCTCACCAAGCGGCGAGGCGAAGTGCGTGAGAGGGCCGTCAGGACGAGGCGCGAGCCGCTTGGCGCGCACAACACGGCCTTTAAGGTTTTTCACGAATCACGAGTCACGAAACACGAATCACGGCCTTTTATCGTGTGCTTCGACCGTCGGGTGGTGAGAAATGCAGGCTAGGCTATAGTGAGCTTACAGGCTGCTCATGTCGTTCATCAGCGTACCCGAAGCTCTCGAAGAGATTCTCGCCGGCCGCCAAATGGTCATCGTTGATGACGAGGACCGCGAAAACGAAGGCGACCTCATGATCGCCGCCGAGAAGGTCACCCACGAGGCGATCAATTTCATGGCCACGCACGGCCGCGGATTGATCTGTCTCGCTTTGACCGAAGAGCGGCTCGACCATCTTCGGATCCCGTTGATGACGGAGCGCAACACGTCACGGCTCGGGACGGCCTTCTGCGAATCCATTGACGCCGCGCAAGGCGTGACGACGGGCATCTCGGCCGCTGACCGCGCCCACACCATCCTGACCGCGATCGACCCGGCGACGACCCCCGCCGACTTGGCGCGCCCCGGCCACATCCCGCCGTTGCGGGCGCGCAGAGGCGGAGTTCTCGTGCGCGCTGGACAGACGGAGGCATCGGTTGATCTCGCTCGTCTGGCTGGTCTCATCCCCGCCGGTGTGATCTGCGAAATCATGAACGAAGACGGGACGATGGCTCGTGTCCCGCAGCTCAAGAAGTTCTGCGAACGGCATGATCTGCGCATGTTGTCGGTCGCGGAGGTCATCCGCTACCGCCTCGAGCATGAGCGATACGTCGAGCGCTTTGCCGAGGGGGCTCTTCAGACCCGCTTCGGCGAGTTCCGCACGATTGCCTATCGCAGCGAGATCGACGACGAGACCCACCTCGCTCTCACTTATGGTGATGTCGAGGGCGCACAGTCAACGCTTGTACGGATGCATTCGCGAGATCTCATGGGCGATGTTTTCCACTCCTCTGAATACCCGTCCCACCGCGTTATCGAGCATTCGATGGAGCGCATCGCGGAAGAGGGTCGCGGTGTGCTCGTTTACTTGCATCAAACCGGGCTGGGATACGGGTTGGAGAGCCTCCCCGATGGTAGCCGCCGGATCGTCCCGCACGCTAAGGATTCTCTGCGCGAAGACGGCACGGACGGGGAGCGTCGACGGCAGTATCAGGTAGGAATCGGCGCGCAGATTCTCCGCGATCTCGGCCTCGGAAAGATCCGCCTGCTTACCAACCATCCACGCAAAGTGGTCGCCCTGGAAGGTTTCGGCGTGACGATCGTTGAGCAGATTCCCGTCCTCGAAACCGCAACCTCAGTTCGATTCGACTGAATTCCTCTTTTTCTTCGTTAGCCATGGCAGTTACAACGCCATGCACGGCTGTGCCCTCGGAGCAGTTCTGCTCGGTCGGGCGGGATCGGTGTAACGGTTGAATTCGTACACCTATGCCAAGACGCAAAAAGCCGGCAGGCTGCATGCCTGCCGGCTTTCTTTGTCTGTGTCGTCGGAGAAACCTGATCTGTCTTGCTCAGGCCGGTCCTCGTCGGGCTTGCGCGCCCGGCCGAGTCCCGCGCCGTGCCCCTCTTCGGTTCCCGTCGCCCCTCGGGCCTCGTGGACTTCGGCCGAAGCCGCGCCGTACGAAACCGCGTTCGGGTGCTGCCAACAGGTTGGCTCCGACGGCCTGTCGTGCGATTTGCTGCAACGCAAGCACCTGTTCGAGTTCGGCCAGCGAAGCTTGCTGTTTTTCGTCGAGCAAGGCGACCGCTTCTGCCCGTGACGCTTCCCGCGCCGCCTTGACTTGATCAACGAGTTCCCTCATTTCGACGTTCAGTTTGCCGATCGTATCAGCGTCCGGTGTCTCCGACCGCATTTGTTCGCGAATCTGATTGCGCTTCTCTCGGATCTGCTCCGCCAGTGACCGGGTCTCTTTGCGGAGCGCCTGCCGGTTGGACTGCAAAGCCTCCTTCTGCTGTTCGTTCAATTGGAGATGCGCTTGGAGCGCTTCGCCTCGTGAACCGCGCGGGCCTGACGCCTTTTCCGCTCTCCGGCCTTGCGCCAATGCCGGAGCAGTAAACAGAACTGCTGTCAAGAATGCAGTCAAGAATTTCATCGCCTCAATCCTCCTTTGGTTAGATAGCTCGTTGTGTACGTCGCTTCTGTTTCATTAGACGCTATGCCAGAACGGAAGGATATGGGAGCGGAGTTAAATCGAAGTAAAAGCTTCTTTACACCGTTTTTACAGCCCTTGGACACAGGCGCGATGCCGCCCATTGCCGCGCAACGCGGCTCCTTCCGGCGAAGCCATCAACCCGTGGTGAAAGTACTGCGGGCGGCGTCAGGCGATGGGCGCCGCTGTAGACGCCCTATCGTCTTTGGACTCGGCAAACTTGTAGCCGTGGCCATGCACCGTGAGGATCCATTGCGGTTTCTTGGGATCTTCCTCCAGTTTCTGGCGCAGCCAGGCGACGTGTACATCGACAGTGCGGGTCGTGGGAGTCGCTTCGTACTCCCATACCTCGTGCAGAAGCGTATCGCGCGAAAGTGTCTCGCCGCGGTGCTCCAGCAGATAGCGGAGGAGCTGGAATTCCTTGGCGGAAAGAGTCACCTGCCGGCCGTCGCGAAATACCTCGGTACTGCGCACCGCGACCCGTACCGTCCCGAATTGATAGACGGCTCCGGGAGCGCGGGTCGATCTCTCCTCACGGCGCAGCAACGCTTCGATCCGCGCCAGAAGCTCGATCATTTCGAACGGCTTCGTGACGTAGTCGTCGGCGCCGATCTTCAGTCCGACGACCTTGTCCAAAGTCTGGCCGCGCGCGGTCAGCATGAGTACCGGCGTTGTCAAACCTTGCTGCCTCAGGTCGCGGCACACGTCGAGGCCGCTCTTCTCGGGCAGCATCAGGTCAAGGATGATCAGGTCGAAACCGCCGTGGGACGCACGGTCCAACCCCACGGCTCCGTCGGGAGCCGCTTCGACCTCATAGCCTTCATTCCGCAAGCGGTCACCCAGGGTGAGACGAAGGCCTTGTTCGTCTTCGACAATCAAGATTCTTTGCGCCATGGTTCAAGAGGATTCGGTCGGGGGCGCGCCGTTTGCGGAGGCGGCAGGCAGATGGATCGTAAAGGTGCTGCCTTCGCCCGGCGAGGTTTTCACGCTGATTCGCCCCCCCATGGCTACGACCGCGTCGCGAGCCAGGCTGAGGCCGAGGCCGGTGCCGTGAATCTGGCGCACCGTCGCTTGTTCCCCCCGGAAGAACGGATCGAACACGTGAGGCAAATCCTGGGAACGAATCCCGAGTCCCTTGTCCTCCACCGAGATTCGAACTTCCCTCTCGCCGCCTGGAGCTTCAGCCGCCTCGGCTCGCACGCCCACCCATCGATTCGCCCCACCGTATTTGACGGCGTTTCCAATCAGGTTTTGGAGCGACTGCGAGAGCGCCGCTGCATCAACCTCGACAGCCGGTAAATCCGCATCGACGGTTTTCTCCAGTCGATAGTCGGCGTTCTCGATGGCGGGAGCAGACTGATGCAGCGCCTTTTCCACGATTTCCTCGACCCCATGCCTCTTGAGTTGATACGTCTTGCGATTGGACTGGCCCGCGGCGAATTGCAACGTCTGCTCGACCATGCCGGTCAGTCGGCGCCCTTCGTCGCGGATCAACGTGCCATACCGCGTCACTTGTTCCTTGGCGCCTACCACGCCGTCCGCCAGGTTCTCCGCCGCCGAACAGATCACAGCCAGCGGTGTGCGTAGTTCGTGGGACACGCCGGCGACGAATTCCATCTGCGCCTTGGCCAGACGTTGCGCGCGCTGTGCCGAGACGAGAATCATCCCCATGCTCATGCACAGCAGCAGCAAGACGCCGAAGCTCACGGCCAGGTTTCGGTTCCGATAGGCGGCTACGACTTGCTCGAGTGATCCTTCGCCATGTCGAACGACAAGCTCCCACGCGGCCGCTCCGGGTGGTGAGAGAATGAAATCCCGCACGCCGCGTGGCCGCAGAACCGGGTCCGGCCCCGGCGCAGGACCACCCAGGCCGCCTCTTGACGCGCCGCCGCGCGGACGCTGCCGCCCACCGGCTCCCCGGCTTCCAGGCGCACCAGCTGCTCCGCGTCGACCGGCCAGACGCATAGCCAGCTCCTCCTGACTCCACAGCAGGGGTTCTCTCGCGTCGGCTCCGCTGATGTCCGAAGAGCTTTCAGGATGCGAGTGATAGAGCGATTGGTCATCCTCCATGACCCACACCTGAAAAACCAGGCCATCCGGGCCGCCGAAGTGTCGTGCGGCGAGGTCAGGCAGGAGTGCGTCCCTCAAGAAATCCCGGTCCAACTCGACAACGACATAGCCCTGAGCACGGCGGTTCATCGCGCGGCGGCCTCTGGGCGCGCCCGGCTCGATATTCTCAAGGACCACCTGAGCCAGCACCGGACCTTCGTAAAGAATCGTCCAGGTGAAAGGGTTGATCGCCGGCCGTCCGGGACGATCCCGCCTCTCGGGCGGCCCACGCAGCAATCCTTGCAGGTTGCGGAGACGGTCCGGCCAATCAGCGGACTCGAACCCGCCGCGATCGGGGTTCAGCTCGATCAGGTTCGCTGCTCTCCCGGCGTCAAACTTCAAGAAGAAAACGGAACGAACCAGACCCGCATAACTCGACCGCTGCCGCCAGTCTTCGAATCGGCGGGCATAGGATAGCCCGTCGTCCTCCGCAAACCCGAACAGCGACGGCTGGAGCGCCCTCCCCACCTGCCGGAGTTCACGATTGAAGTCCTCGCGAAACTGCCGGACCGAGTTGTCGAGAGCGCGCTGCATGCGGTCGCGCTCGGCTTCGCTGACCTGGATGCTCCACTGATACTGCAGGAATGCCAGAACGACTACAATCGCCGCCATCAAGGCAGTGAGGAGCATGGACCGGCGTGAGCCGCTCCCGAAGCCAACCATACCCGCAGCATACGGTTGATTTACGAATCCCGCAAGCCGCATGGAGTGGAACCGCGCCTATGCTGCAAACCGATCCATCGAAGTTTGCTGGCAGTCCGTGGCAAAAGTCCCGTGGAAGGCGCGGCGGGCTCCTGCGGTTGTTCGGCGCGGAGTGAGGAGGATGGCGATCCGGGTGATCTCCTCCGACGAACGACAAAGCCGACGAGCTTAGGCGGTCGTCTCCGTGGTCGCGCTCGCCGGCAAGCTCAGAACCGCCGTTGGAACAAAAAAATGTCCGCCGCCCGAAGGGTTACGCGCCACTTCCGCTCGGCTGTGCGGTGACCGCGGCGCCGCGTTCCTGGAACAAACAGACGTTACTCCATTCGTCCCGGGGCGCGTAACGCCGCCCGCGTGACTTTTGCCACGGGCTGCTTGGCTCGGATCAAGATTGTCGGGTACGCTGATGGAACCCTTGCGACCCGGTGGACATAAAATAGTAAGGCTGAAAAGAGCTGTCCTTGCACGGATTGATTGTTCGAAAGAACAGCATGTTGCTCCCGACACTGCTGCTGGCAAGTGGGTTCCTCACCGCCGTGTCAGCTCTGGCTCAAACCCCCTCCGCAGCCGAGATCATTCGCTTGGCCTACGAGCGCGATGAGCAGAACGACGTGATCGCTCGGCAGTATACCTTCCGGCAGAGAGTCGAGGTGCGAAAACTCGACAAGCAGGATGTGATCAATTCCTCCAAGTCACGGACCCATGATGTGACGCTGCTCGACGGCTCCGAATACAGGCGGCTTATCGCCAAAAACGATCAACCCCTCAGCCCCGAGGAGCAGCGGGAAGAGCAGCTCAAGCTCGACAAGAGCATCCGTAAGATGCAGAACGAGACATCAAGGCAACGCAACAAGCGCCTGGCCGAGAGGGACAAGGCGAAAGAAGAACAGCGCAAGTGGATCGCCGAGATTCAGAACACGTTCCACTTCCGGCTTCGGGGTGAAGAGACCGTCGAAGGTATCGAAACCTACGTCATCGATGCCGACCCCAAACCCGGCTACAAGCCCGCGTTCGACAAAGCGAAGTTTCTCACCAAGATGAAAGCCATCTTCTGGATCGGGAAGACGGACTACTCATGGGTGCGCATCGAGGCGGAAACACTCGATACGATCAGCTTCGGCTGGTTCTTGTTCCGGCTTGGGAAAGGCTCGGCTTTGCGGTTCACCCAAATCAAAGTCAACGACGAAGTCTGGATGCGCGATTCCTTCCGCGTGCGCCTGAAGGGCCGTGTAGCGCTGCTGAAAGATATCTATCGAGAGATATTGGGCGCGTACAGCGATTTCCGCAAGTTTAGCACCGACTCCAATGTGATCTTCTCCGGCGCAGTGGAGTGAACCCCGCTCGGCCACGCGATTCCATTCCTCGCGAGTGAACCCCGCGGCGCGCTAGCCTGCATTTCTCACCACGTGGCGAGGCGAAGTGCGTGAGAGGGCCGTCAGG
>JAPPLB010000197.1 GCA_028819575.1 Bryobacterales bacterium
CGGATCGCCATCCTCCTCACTCCGCGCCGAGCAACCGCAGGAGCCCGCCGCGCCTCCCACGGGACTTTTACCACGGACTGCTACTTGTACTCGGAATTCTATGTCGGATGGTCGAATAAAATCCACCAGACAAAGCACAGACCATGTCCTTACCTTGGTTTACCCTCGCCGTGTTGGGGTTGGTAACGGGAGGGGCGGTAGGGGTTCTTGATGCCGAAGAACTTCTCGGTGATGATGTTCGTCTTCGAGGCGCCGCCCTTCCACAAATCCCAGCGAGGCTCGGCGTAACGGTCGAAGAAGGCGTAGAGGCGGCCCCGAAGCTCTTCCTCGATACTCCTGTGCTCGGGAGAATCATGGAGATTCATTCGTTCACCGGGGTCGCTTTCGAGGTGGTAGAGCTCGTTGGGCCTTTGGTAGATGCGCTCGATGTACTTCCATTCGGCGGTTCGGATGGCGCGGACGTTCTCGAACTCGTAGAAGACGGTGTTGTCCCATTCGACCTCGCGGCCTTCGAGGACGCCGGCGAAGCTGCGTCCCGGCAATTCCGGTTTTTTCGGCGCGCTTGACCCGAGGCCGAGGTATTCCAGCAGGGTGGGCAGGACGTCGTAGTTGCTGACGAGGTGGTTGCTGCGCTGTCCGGCGGGCATGCGGCCTTTGTGGCGGAAGATCATCGGGATCCAGGTGGTCCAGTCGAAGGCGGTGAGGGGACGCGTGTGGTCGCCCATGCCCCAGAAGCCGGAGTGTCCGCCGGCGAGGCCCTGGTCGCCCATGAAGATGACGAGGGTGTTCTCGTCGAGGCCGAGGCGTTGGAGGGCGTCCAAAATCCGGCCGACGCCGTCGTCGATGCCGCTGACCTCGGCGGCGTACTTGCGGCGGACCTGCATGTCGGAGAGCCAATTGCCGTAGTTGAAGTTCCAGGGGTGGGGCGTATCGCGCGGCATCGAGGGTAGCGGGTGGCGCGCGTAGTGCGAGGCGAAGCGGTTGCGGATGGGTTCGCGCATCGAGTTGCCGAGTCCGTAGGGGCCGTTGTAGGCGAGGTAGAGGAAGAACGGGCGCTCCTTGTTCTGCTCGATGAAGCGGATGCCGTGGTCGGTCCAGAACCGGGTGAGGTAGGTGGGCTCGGTGCGGAGCTGCTCGTTTTCGATGACCTCCTGGTCGTAGAAGCCCTGGCTGCTGCCGTGCGGCTTGGTGACCCAGTAGGAAAAACCCTCTTGCGGATGCAGATTGCCGCCAAGGTGCCATTTGCCGCTGAGTCCGGCGGCATAGCCGGCGCCGGTGAGGATGCTCGGGATGGTGGCGAACTCCTCGAGCGTGTTGTAGGCACCGGGGCCGATTTGCGCGCCACCTCCGCCGAGATAGGTATGAACGCCGTGCTGCGACGGCATCAGTCCCGTGAGCAGGCTGGCGCGCGTCGGGGAGCAGACGGCATTGTTGGCGTGGGCGCGGGTGAAGAGGACGCCTCCTTCGGCGAGGCGGTCAATGTGCGGCGTGCGAATGTCGCGGTTGCCGTAGGCGCCGAGGGTCCAGGCACCGTGGTTGTCCGTGAGGATGAGGATGACGTTGGGGCGCTGTGGGGTTTGGGCGGCGAGGGTGAGGAGTCCGGTCAGGAGCAGCGTCGCGATTCTAGCCTGCATTGCTCACACCCCGACGGTCGAAGCACGAAAAAAGCCGTGATTCGTGTTTCGTGTCTCGTGTTTCGTGAAAACCTTACAGGCCATGTTGCGCGCGCCTTTTTCCTCCGCCTGGCTTGCGCCTTTTTCCTCCGCCTGGCTTGCGCCTTTTTCCTCCGCCCGCGTGCGGATCATACAAGCAGGAAACACCCGAACCGGTGTCAACGTCACTTGATCAGGAAGATGTTTCTCAGCAGGAGTCACCAACTTCCGGACATTTCCCAGGCTTGCAAAGATGATAAATTGTAGCCGGTCGCCTTAGCGCGCTGCTCGACGACCCCATCACTGCCCCAGGAGCGAATTCCTTGACCAGAAACTCTGTTTGCCTGTCTCTTTGCGTCTGTCTTTGGGCGTTTCTGCTGGCACCCGAAATCACGGCCCAGACGCCCATCATCCAGCCCGGCGCCCCGGGCAAGCCGGCGCGAGAACTGAGCGCCGACCAGGCGATCGAGATCGCTGAATCGAGCTACTCGCCGGACGACGTTCGCTTTGTGCATGACATGATCCCGCATCATCACCAGGCCCTCGTGATGGCGGAGCTGGTGGCTGACCGCACGAACCGGCAGGAGTTGATCGACGTTGCCGGTCGGATCAACGCCTCGCAGGGAGACGAGATTGCCTTCATGCAGCAGTGGCTGCGCGACCGCGGTCAGCACGTGCCGGACCCGGCCGCGCACGATGCGATGCATACGAGCCACAAGATGGCCGGCATGGCTACTCCGGAGCAGATGGCCCAGCTCGCCGCGTCCGACGGCACCGCGTTCGACCGGCTGTTTCTGGAGCTGATGATCCCCCATCACGAGGGAGCGGTGAAGATGGTCAAGGAACTCCTCGGTCAGCCGGGGTCGGCCTACGATCCGGTGCTGTTCGAGTTTACCTCCGAAGTCACCAACGGTCAGACCGCGGAGATCGAGCGCATGCACGCGCTGCTCGTCAAGCTGTCAGAGGACCCGCGTTCCGCGTTGTCTCCCGGGTTCCGGGATGCCGGCGAGGCGCGGCTCAACCTGGAACTCGTCGCCTCGCTGCCGAAGCCGGACGGATTCTTCGACCCGAACAACCCGGCGAATCTGCCGGCGAAGCGCCTGAAGGCCCTCGCCGCCGAAGGGAAAGCGGAGGAGCCGGCCGCCGAGAAGCCCGAGGCAAAGGAAGACGAAGACAAAAAGGACAAGAAGGGTAAAGGCAAAGGGCGGTCGCCACTCTTGAGCTTCGCCAATACCGACATGGCTTTCGCTGACGACGTGTTGGTGGTCGGCAACTACCATGGCTTCAACATCTACCGGCTTCTGGACGGAGGACGGCCGGAACTGCTCAGCTCGGTGGTCTGCCCGGGGGGACAGGGCGACGTCTCGATCGTCGGCGACCTGTTGATCATGTCGGTCGAGCAGACGCGCGGGCGGCTCGACTGCGGGCTCGAAGGCGTGACCGAGGACGTGAGCCCCGAGCGCTTTCGCGGACTCCGGATCCTCGACATCAGCGACCTGAGGCGGCCGGTCCAAGTGGGCGCGGTCCAGACCTGCCGCGGCTCGCACACTCACTCGGTCGTCTCCGGAACGGGAGACAGCGGCAAGATCATCGTCTACAACTCCGGGACTGCTTCGGTACGCAAGGGGGAGGAACTGGAAGGCTGCTATGACGAGTCTCCCGGCGACGACCGCACAGCGCTGTTCCGCATCGATGTCATCGAGATCCCGGTCGACCGCCCGTCCGAGGCGCGCATCGTCGACTCGCCGGCGGTCTTCGCCGATCCCGAGACCGGCATGCTGGCCGGGCTGTGGAGGGGCGGCGACCACGGGGACGACACCCAGACGACCAGGAGGACAGACCGCTGCCACGACATCACCGTCTTCCCCGAGCGCCATCTGGCCGCGGGCGCCTGCTCGGGAAACGGCATTCTCTTCGACATCTCCGACCCGCTCAAGCCAAAGCGGCTCGACGCGGTTGTCGACGCGGGCTTCGCCTATTGGCACTCGGCGACCTTCAACAACGACGGCACCAAGGTCCTCTTCACGGACGAATGGGGCGGCGGCAGCCGGCCGCGCTGCCGCGCCTACGACCCGCTCACCTGGGGCGCCGACGCGATCTACGACATTGTCGACGGCAAGCTCGAGTTCCGCAGCTACTTCAAGCTGCCCGCGCCGCAGTTGGAGCAGGAGAACTGCGTCGCGCACAACGGCTCCATCGTCCCGGTGCCGGGCCGCGACATCTTCGTCCAGGCCTGGTACCAGGGTGGCCTGACGGTGATCGATTTCACCGATACCGCCCACCCGGTCGAGATCGCCTACTTTGACCGTGGCCCCATCGACGCCGAGGCGCTGGTCATGGGCGGATACTGGTCGACCTACTGGTATCAGGGTCACATCTACGGCACCGAGATCGCGCGCGGGCTGGACGTCTTTGCGCTGACCCCCAGTCCATTCCTGAGCGAGAGCGAGATCGCAGCGGCGGCACTGGCCGACGGGGGCGGCGTCTTCAACCCGCAGCAACAGTTCCCTGTTCAGTGGCCCGCGGCGCCGGTCGTGGCGCGGGCCTACCTCGATCAGCTCGAGCGCGGCGGGGATCTGCCGGAGTCTCTTGGAGCCCGGTTGACGGCGGTGCTCGACCGCTCCGAGGCGCAGCTTCAGGATGGCGGGAGCGACGAAGACCTGGCTGCCGGGCTGGAAACGCTGGCGGCGACGCTCAACGACAACCGAGGCGACGGCCTTGCGGGAACCCGGGAGGCTTTGCTGAGTCAGACGCTACGGGGGATCGCCGCCAGACTGCGCTGACCTCCTCCGGCCGCGCCGGGATCGAGCCGAAAGTAGAAGCGGGGCAGCATCAGCCCCGCCGACACCGAATGCTACCGAGAATTATTGGAGGGAATTATTGGAGGCGCGGGTGGGAATCGAACCCACGAATAAAGGTTTTGCAGACCTCTGCCTTACCACTTGGCTACCGCGCCCCGTGACAGGATTGAATCCGATCCCGTTCCGGCAGGCCGTTGTGTCGCGGCCTCCACCGTTCTCCGCCAAGGCGATGCGCCAACGGCGCCGAAGACCGGGCGCAAGAAAAGCCCGAGCCACGGACGCTCCAGAGGGCAGCACGGCCGGAACCTTCTTGGAGCGGGAGACGGGACTCGAACCCGCGACATCGACCTTGGCAAGGTCGCACTCTACCAACTGAGTTACTCCCGCCCGTGCGATCCTCAGTCTAGGTTGCCTCTTGGTGTGTGTCAAGGATGACACGGCCACGGCACGGCGAACAGCGGAAGGCGGCGCCGGCGGCTCATCACCTCGTTCGTTGAATCCGGACGGGGAACGAGGGTGATTGTCGGAGGCGGCCGATCCGCCTATACTCAGTGGCTCCATCCGGCTGCTGAGGAATGCACCATCTCGAGATACCGATCAAGCGGCTAAGCCCCGATGCGCGGCTGCCGACATCGGCGCACGGCCCCGAGGAAGACGCCGGGCTGGATCTCTATTCCGTGGAGGAAGTGACCCTTCCGCCCCATGGCTGGGCGAGCGTCGGGACCGGACTCGCCATCGCCATCCCGGCCGGCCACGAGGGGCAAGTGCGGCCCAGAAGCGGCCTCGCCCGGAAGTTCGGAATCGCTCTCCTCAACAGCCCCGGCACGATCGATCCGGGGTACCGCAACGAGATCCGAGTGTTGCTCATCAACCACGGCCAGGAGCCCTACACGGTCCGGCCCGGCGACCGGATCGCTCAGCTTGTCATCGGAGCCTATAGCGCCGTGCGCTGGCGGGTCGAGGAAAGCCTCGCCGAATCGAGGCGCGGCAAGGGCGGTTTCGGGTCCACGGGCTCCTGAGACGACTCTCCGTGACTCCCGGTTCCGAAAGCGTTACACTGAGAGGGAATCACCGGACATTTGAGTGAAGCAACGGGCCGCTTGTTGCTCGAGGCGTTGGGCGGCCGGATACATTTTTCGCTCACGAGGGGCCCAATAACAGGACGGGAGCCCGCTTCCGGCAGCACGGAGGCGACATTCGTCGGCGCCGGTGGCGGAACAAGCTTTCCGCGCAAAGCAGACCTTCGGCTGTACACGCTGAGAGGGAGGGACATCATGGCAAGTCGATCGAACACAACCTTCCAGAAGCGGCTTAAAGAGCTCGCTCGTCAAGAAAAGCAGCGTGAGAAGGCCGAGAAGCGGGCTCAGCGAAAAGTAGAAAAAGAGTCCAGGGTCAAGACCGAAGACGACGATATTGCCTGGCTCGACGAGGACGGCAACGTCATCATTCAGTAGAGCCGCCGGCCCATCGGCTCGACCTGGGAAAGCCGGCTTCGCGACGCGAGTTTTTCCTCCGCCCGCGGGCGAATCATACCAGCAAGAAACATCCGGGACGTTGTCAACGCTGCTTGCATAGGGGGATGTTTCAGGTCAGCTACTGCTCGATTTCGAGTTGATGGAGCTTCCGCTTCAACCCTTCCGGCGTGTTGAGCGTGTGGATGAACCGGCCATCCGGCTTGCGATAACTGATCAGTCCGCCGCCGTCAATCGTCGCTACCGATACGGGATCGGGCGCTTTCGGGCTCTGAAGCTCACGGACGGCGCAGGCCTCATTCAATAACCGTCGCGGTTCTCCTGAAAACACTCCGGGCGAGAGCAAGTAACGGCCCGGACAACCCGGAATCGGGCGCCAATCCCAACGCGAAAAGATGTCCTCGAAACTCAACAGGCTAAAAACGAATCCCGATGCGCCGCTATTGTATAAACTGGCAGCGAAGCCATGACGCGTAATGCCTTCACATCTTCGCGGTTCATTCTGCTGCTCACGCTGCTCTGTCCGGCCGCTCTCCGGGCCGAATTCGACCCGAACAGCGAGATCATCGGTCGCTGGACGCCGGGGGAAAGCACGGCCCAAGCGCAAATCGAGCGGCTGCAACAAGGCGGCTGGACGAGTGTCCTGCTTGCCTGGCCCGGCTCGGAAGCATCCAAAGCTCTCGCCGGTGCGGCTCGTCAAAGCGGCCTGACGCCGATCGCGGAGTTGGGCGTCGTCGATAGCCTGGAGCACGCTCGACAGTCCGCCGCCTCCGCCCGAGAAGCCGGCTTCCAGGGAATCGCCGTCACGGCCGGCGGCGCCTTGAGTTCGGCCCAGGCGTTGCGGGATTTCGCGGCCGAGCCGGGCGGCCATGATGTGCTCGTCTTTCTCGACCGCGAGCAGGTCGCCTGGGACGTCGGCGGCGCTCATCCCATCCTCGCGACAGGTCTGTGGCCCGGGGTCCGCGCTCCGCCCAATGTCCCCGGACGCGGCATGGAGGTGGCGACGGCGAGCCGTGAACCCTGGCTCGATACCAACCCGTATCTCATCGGCTACCTGCGCGGCATGTTCCCGCAGCGTCCCGCGGTCCTCGGTTACCGCCCCGACAAGGCAGCCGGCATCAGCGGCGGTCGCGCGGTGCCGCACGAGTCCGTCGAGGTCGCGCTCGTGGAAGCGTTCCTGGCAGGCGGCAACTGTGTCCTATCGCTTCCGGACGACTTCCGCTCCGCATTGCTGCGAGACGACGGGGATGCTGTATCCGCTTGGAAGTCGCTCGGCCGGACCGCCCGATTTCTCCAGGAGAACGCGGAGAAAATCAGGCGCCCGAACCGCTCTCGCATCGCGGCCGCAGCCGGATCGCTGGCCGAATCCGGTGAGATTCTGAACCTGATGTATCGCCGCAGCCTCTTCCCCGTCGTCCATCCGGCCGCCGACGTCCCGGTTCTCGATCCGAGCCGGGTGCGCGGGTTCGTCTACGCCAATCTTGACGCGCCGAGCGCCAGGGTGCTCAGAAGAATCTTCGGTTACGTGCAAGCGGGAGGCCTGCTGGTCACGGCGCCAAGCGGCGTCGAGAGCGGGAAATGGTGGCTTGCCGGAGGCGCATCGAAGACCCGCTCCGACAGGGACCGCGACCACTTTGCGCTCGGCAACGGCCGCATCGTCGCCTACCACGATCCCGTCCTCGATCCCAGCGAGTTCGCCTTGGATGTGGTCGATCTCATCGGCGTTCAGACCCGTGACGTCCGACTCTGGAACGCGCCCACCGTCGTTGGTTCGGCTTTTCAGGCGGGCCGCACCGCGGCTCAGGTGCACCTTGTCAACTACGACACACCCCTTGACCAGGGATTCCCCACGCGCGTCGACGGCGTTTTCCGCCGCGCCACGGTCTACGAGCCCAACGGCGAGATACGCCGATTGAAAGCCGTCAAGCGTGGAGAAGCCACCGAAATCTGGGTCGACCGGATCGGCCGCTTCGCATTGATCGAGGTTCGATAGGGCTGCCAGACAGGATTTCTCCCGGCCGGTGCGAGGCATCCGGGCAAATCGGGCGCCATCTTGCAGCAGAGCAGCCTGCGTGTTTCCCGAGCCTAACCTGCATTTCTCACCACCCGACGGTCGAAGCACGCGAGAAAAGGCCGTGATTCGTGTTTCGTGACTCGTGATTCGTGAAAAACCTTTGGTAGGGGGTCTGGTTCGCTCCAGAAGAAATGTCTGACGGCCAGGAGAACCGTAAGGGCCGTGATTCGTGTCTCGCAACCCGCATGGACTTCGTCTCGCCACATGGTGGGAATGCAGGCTAACCACAGCGGCTGACTACCGAGAAAGTTGAAGCGGAGCAGCCTGCGTGTTTCCCGAGTCCAACTTTCCGTCTTGAACCCTATCCTCGGTTCAGGAATCCCGACGCCGCGAGATAGAGCATGTAGGTCGAGAAAATGAATGTGACCCCCATGCCGAAGTTCAGCAACAACGAGGGCTTGTGTTCCCCGGCGATGCGGCGCTTGTTGATGAGAATCCACGTGAAAAGCACAAGCAACGGCATCACGAGCGGGCTCAACGCCTGCGAGGCGATCATGATCTGGACAGGGCTACCGCCGAAGATCGGCACGATCAAGCCGAAGGACGAAGTGACGACGACGAGGACCCGAAAGGAGATCCGGCTCATATCGCGTTTGATGCCCAGGAAGTCAGAGATGAGCCACGGTCCCAGCAAGTAGTTCGGGAACAGGGAGGAAAGCCCCGCGGCCAGGATTCCGAAGACGAAAAGAGTTGACGCCGCCGGCAGCGGCTGGATCGTGCGAACCATGTCGATCGCGCGTTCGATCTCCATCCCGCTGACATGCAGCGTGCCTGCCGCGCACGCCATGATCGCGACGTTGATGAAGAACAACAGCGTCATCGAAAAGCCGGAGTCGCGCACCACCTCGCGAAAATCACTCGTCGTCCAGCCCTTCTCCTGCACGAGCACGCTGCGGGTCACCAGAACCACGCCCGCCATCGTCGTCCCGATCATCCCGGCGATGAGCAGCGCCGGGTTGCCGACCTCCGGAATGCTGGGGATCAACCCCTCGACCACCGTGGCCGGATCAGGCTTCACGAGAAAAGCGGTCATGAAGAAAGCAAAGCCCATCATCGTGACGAACATCGCCAGCACCTTCAAGAAAAAGCCATGCCGGCCCTGCCAGTAGAGTCCCAGCAGCAACAACGTAAAGCCGACCGCCCAGATGATTTGCGGCACTCCCTCTGTGCCCGTCACCTGCGCCGTCCATTCACGCATTACGTCACTGACGATCGCCATCACGCCGATGATCGACGCCAGTTGCGTGATCATCAAAGAGCCGATCAGGAAGATCGTGACCGGCCTCCCGAAGTGATTACGAAAGGTGAACAGCGTTGTTTCGCCAGTGAGGATCGTCAAGCGGCTCAGAGCCACGACCATGATGTGCGTAAACAGGGACGCGAAGACGAGCGTCCATGTCAGCGACATGCCGTAGCTTGCCCCGGCCGACGCCATGGTGGTGACACTGCCCGTGCCGATGACGTACCCGATCATGAAAATGCCGGGTGCGACCGTGGCGGCGAAACGAATCAGTTTTTTCCAACGCGAAGGAGGTGTACTATCAGATGGACTCATAAGGATGTGTTCGCGAAACAGGACGCCACGCACAGCAGAGCATCGACCGACAGGAGAAAACGCAATGCATGGTCCACTTCCCACCCGCCGCCAATGGCTTCAACTCGCCGCGGTTCTCGCATCAAGCCGCTTTCCGCTGACCGGCGCCGAGGCCGCCCCGGTCGACATCGCCAATCGGCGAGAGCTGTTCGTGGACGACTATTTGATCGACCGACTCAGCGGCGCCCGCCGCACTCTTCACCGGCCGGACGCCCGTGAACTCTCCCTTGTAAGAACCAAGCCCTGGGAAGGCAATGCCAGCGGCTACACGACCGTATTTCAGGACCGCGATCTCTACCGCATGTACTATCGCGGGACGCACATAGCCTACACACAGGGCAAGGGAGAGAAAGTGCATCGAGAAGTCGTCTGTTACGCCGAGAGCTCCGACGGCATCCACTGGACCCGCCCCGAGCTCGGCATCGTCGAGTTCGACGGCTCCAAGAAGAACAACATCATATGGGACGGCGTCGGTTCGCACAACTTCACGCCTTTTCTCGACAGCAACCCCGACAGCACCGCCAACGCCAAATACAAGGCGATGGGCCACGGGAAGTCGCCCCAAGCCAGCGACAAAAGCCGTTTTGGATACGGGCTCTACACCTTCGAGTCCGCCGACGCCATCCACTGGAAGCTCACTCGTGACGACGCCGTCATCACAGAAGGCGCGTTCGACTCACAGAACCTCGCGTTCTGGGACTCGCTTCGCGGCGAGTACCGCGCCTACGTCCGCGACTTCCGAGAGGGCCGCGACATCCGCACGTGCACCTCGAAGGACTTCATCCAGTGGTCCAAACCCGTCTTCCTGACCTACTCACCGGGCCGCATGGGGCAGCTCTACACCAACGGCGTCATCCCCTATTACCGCGCGCCGCATATCTTCGTGGGCTTCCCGACGCGCTACGCCGACTACGGTTGGGCCGAATCCACCAAACAACTGCCGCAACGCGAATACCGCGAGATTGTCGCCAGCTCTTCGCTACGCTCCGGAACGGCGTTCACCGATTCCATGTTCATGAGCAGCCGCGACGGACTGCACTTCGACGTGTGGCCCGAGTCCTTCGTCCGTCCCGGTCCGCAACGCCCCGGAAGCTGGTTCTACGGTGACAAGTATCAGAACTGGGGAATCGTCGAGACGAAATCCCATCTGCCGGGCGCGGCGGACGAACTGTCGTTCTATCTCAGCGAGTTCGGCCGCCAGAGAGACGGCAATCGGCTGCGCCGCTATACCCTTCGCGTCGACGGCTTCGTATCGGTCCATGCGCCGCTTTCCGGCGGCGAGTGCCTCACGAAACCGCTGCGCTTCGAAGGCAGCCGGCTCGGGATCAACTTCTCGACATCCGCGGCAGGGACGGTCCGAGCCGAGCTGCAGGAAGAGTACGGCCGCCCCATCCCCGGGTTCACGTTGGATGACTGCGACCTTCAGTACGGCGACGAGCTCGACCGAACCCTCTCCTGGAAAGGCAACCGCGACGTCGGCAAACTTGCCGGCCAACCCATCCGACTGCGCTTCGAGATCAAAGACGCCGATCTCTACTCCTTCCGATTCAGCGAGTAATATCCCCGTAGAGCCAGGAATGGATCACTCAATCCCCACCCGCCGCCAATGGCTCCAACTCGCCGCGGTTCTCGCATCAAGCCGCTTCCTGCTGAGCGGCGCCGGGGATAACCCGATCGACATCGCCGAACGGCGTGAGCTGTTCGTGGACGACTATCTGATCGACCGGCTTCACGGGGTCCGCCGCACCCTCCACCGTCCGGTCGCTCGTGAAGTTTCTCTCGAAAGAACCAAGCCTTGGGAAGGCAACGCCAGCAACTACACGACCGTCCTTCAGGACGGCGATCTCTACCGCATGTACTATCGCGGGACGCACATCGTCTACACACGGGGCAAGCGCGAGAACGTGCACCGAGAAGTCGTCTGTTACGCCGAGAGCTCCGACGGCATCCACTGGACCCGCCCCGACCTGGGCATCGTCGAGTTCGCCGGCTCGAAGAAGAACAACATCATTTGGGACGGCATCGGTTCGCACAACTTCACACCTTTTCTCGACACCAACCCCGGCAGCAGCGCCAACGCCAAGTACAAGGCGATGGGCCGCGGGAAGTCGCTCGACCCCAACGACAAAAGAGGCTTCGGACACGGCCTCTACATCTTCGAGTCCGCCGACGGCATCCACTGGAAGCTCACGCGCAAAGAACCCGTCATCACTCAAGGCGCGTTCGACTCACAGAACCTCGCTTTCTGGGACTCGCTTCGCGGCGAGTACCGCGCCTATGCCCGCGACTTCCGAGAGGGCCGCGACATCCGCACGTGCACCTCGAAGGACTTCATCCAGTGGTCCAAACCCGTCTTCCTGACCTACTCACCGGGCCGCATGGGGCAGCTCTACACCAACGGCGTCATCCCCTATTACCGCGCGCCGCATATCTTCGTGGGCTTCCCGACGCGCTACGCCGACTACGGTTGGGCCGAATCCACCAAACAACTGCCGCAACGCGAATACCGCGAGATTGTCGCCAGCTCTTCGCTACGCTCCGGAACGGCGTTCACCGATTCCATGTTCATGAGCAGCCGCGACGGACTGCACTTCGACGTGTGGCCCGAGTCCTTCGTCCGTCCCGGTCCGCAACGCCCCGGAAGCTGGTTCTACGGTGACAAGTATCAGAACTGGGGAATCGTCGAGACGAAATCCCATCTGCCGGGCGCGGCGGACGAACTGTCGTTCTATCTCAGCGAGGCCGCCCGCCAGAAAGACGGCAATCGCCTGCGCCGCTACACCCTTCGCGTCGACGGCTTCGTCTCGGTCCATGCGCCGCTTTCCGGCGGCGAGTGCCTGACGAAACCGGTGCGCTTCGAAGGCAGCCGTCTAGGGATCAACTTCTCGACATCCGCGGCCGGGACGGTCCGGGTCGAGCTGCAGGAAGACTATGGGCGCCCCATTCCGGGGTTCACGTTGGACGACTGCGACCTTCAGTACGGCGACGAACTCGACCGAACCATCACCTGGAAAGGCAACCGCGACGTCGGCAAACTCGCCGGCCGACCCATCCGCCTGCGCTTCGAGATCAAAGACGCCGATCTCTACTCCTTCCGATTCAGTGAAGAATAACCCTGTAGCTACAGGGCAGCAAAGGGTCTGGTTCAAACCGCACGCACAACTCTCGGATTGCCAGCGTGCATTTCTCGCCACCTTGCGAGCGTCAATCAGTCACATCATTCATGGCGCATTACACTAAAGTCCACCTGGGTTCCACCGCATTGCCCGACCGCGCATCGAATCGAAGAGAGTTCCTCACCGCGACCGCCGCGCTGCTGGGTTGCGGAGGGACTCGCGAAGCCAACGACGAGGCGCCCGGGTTCCTGTCGGACCACAAGACGGCGTACCGGAGCATGCCGCGCCGAGCCTGCCTGGAATGGTTCCGGAAAGGGCATGCCGGTCTGTCATTCCAGTACGGTGTCTACCTCCAACTGGGTTCTGACCCCTGGGCGCGCTTCCGGAAGGCCATTTCTGTGGCTGCATACGATCGGCTCAAGGAGAACTTCACCGCCGAGTCGTTCTTCGCCGAGTCGTTAGTGCAGTTCGCACAAACGGCGGGTGCTTCCTACATTCGCTTCCCTGCCCGGTTGTGGGACGGCTTCAGCCTGTTCCGCACCAACGAGACGTCATTCACGAGCTTGAGCGCGCCCGCCGGCCGCGATCTCGTGGGCGAGATGACCGATGCCTGCCGCGATGCCTCGATGGGCCTGATACTCGAGTACGCCTACGGACTCGATTGGCGTCACCCGTACTTTTATTCGCCGGAATCGGTGCAGCCGGATTGGCCGTATGCCGCGGTGGCGCACGGGGGCGCTTCAGAGCGGCGATTCCAGAAGGACGAGGATTTCATCGAATATGTCAAATACGCTCACGTTCAGCTCAAGGAAATCCTCTACCGCTACACGCCGCTCGCGGGTATCGCGCTGACGCCGGTGATGGGCTATTTCGCACGGCCGCAACTTTTTCCGCTCACCACAACTTACGAGATCATCCGCGAAGCCCAGCCGCAGGTTCTGTTCTCGTTCGAACAAGGAGCGAACGGGGAGGAAGACTTCGTTTCGTTGCGGGAATACCCCATCCCGGAACGACCCGGCGGCGAGATCGCGGAGCGTGTCCGATCAAAGAACAACGAGAAACCGCGGGAGGTTCTTGCGTCCTGGGAGAAGGCTCAGAAAGACGAACCCGGGCCGGGTTTGAATTGCGTTCGAGAGATTCAACTCGAACCGAACGGCGCCTTGCCTGAAATGCCGACCTGAACACCTGATTCCAGCGGCTAGCCTGCATTTCTCACCACCCGACGGTCGATGCACGCGATAAAAGGCTGTGTTTCGTGTTTCGTGTCTCGTGATTCGTAAAAACCATGGGAGGGGGCCTGGTTCGCTCCAGAAGAAATGTCTGTCGGCCGGTGAACCGGAAAGGCCGTGTTTCGTGACCCGAAGGGTTAAAGGAGGCGATTTGGCAAGCACACCCGCGCGCGCCTTTTTCCTCCGCCCGGCTTGCGCCTAGTCCTGACGGCCCTCTCACGCACTTCGCCTCGCCGCGTGCTGAGAAATGCACGCTAGTTGCTCCCATCTCCGTCATGCGGTACAACGGATAAACCCGCACAGGGGTGCGGAGGCATATATGATCAAGGTCAGCGACTACTCCCTCAACTACTCGCGGCAAATCTCCGACGGCAAGCTCACGATCTTCGAGTTCCTCAAGCAGTGCCGCAAATACGATCTCGAAGCAGCGAGCATGCACATCCGCAACCTGCCGTCGGTTTCGACGAAGTATCTCAAGGACCTTCGCCGGGCTTATCTCGACAACGGATTGTCGATGTCGATGTTCACCGTCTCGACGAACTTCGGCAATCCGCGCGATGGCGAGAAGGCGGAACTCGAGAAGGCTTACCAGGCCATCGACGTCGGCATGTTCCTGGGAGCGCCGATCCTGCGGGTGTTCGCAGGCTCGCCCAAGAACGAAGCGGACCGCGAAGACGCCTTCCAGCGTGCTGTCCAGGGCCTGCGCAAAACCTGCGAGGAGGCGGCGGAACAGGGAATGACCGTGGGTCTTCAAAACCACAACCACGGCGCGCTGGCGCGAACCGGCGAAGAGATGCTGCGATTCATTCGCGAGGTGAACCACCCGAACTTCACGGTGTTGCTTGACACGGGGCAGTTCGCCGGATCCGGCGGAGCCAGCGGTGAAGTCCCGCCTGAACTGAAGGGCGCCGATTTCATGGAAAGCATCCGCATGACCGCGCCTCTCGCCCGGCACGTACGCGTGAAGTTCTACAATCCGAGGGCCGACGGCTCGGAGCCCTACATCGACTACCCCAAAGTCTTCGATATTCTGCGGGGTGTCCACTACGGCGGCATCATCGACATCGTCTACGAACCCAACCGCCACGGCGGCGACCCGATCGACAAGGCGATGCCGCGCATCGTCAAGTATCTGAAGAGCCTCGTACAGTGCGCAACGTAGTCAGCGGCGTAGACAGCGGCTCGGAAGAGGAACCGCCGCCGCTCGGATCGTGGGGCAGTGTCTACGCGGCTGTACTGGCGCACTTGGCTTTCTGGATTCTGCTTTTTTATCTCTTCACCGTCCGCTTTGACCCGCCTTCATGAGAGGCATCGACTGGGCTGTTCTGATCGCCTCGCTCGTGGCCATCATCGGCTACGGCCTGTACCGCTCCCGAGGGAGCAAGACCGTCGCGTCGTACCTGCTGGCCGGACGGACGATGCGCTGGTGGGTGATCGGCCTGTCGATCATGGCCACCCAGGCCAGTGCAATCACTTTCATCGGAACCACCGGCCAAGGCTATGTGGACGGGCTGCGCTTCGTGCAGTTCTACTTCGGCCTGCCGATCGCCATGGTGATCATCTCGGCGATTGCGGTCCCGTTGTTCTTCCGCTCCGGTGTCTACACCGCGTATGAGTACCTCGAAAGCAGGTTCGATGCAAAGACCCGCACTTTGGCGAGTCTGATTTTTCTCGTCCAACGCGGGCTGGGCGTCGGTTTGGCGCTCTACGCTCCGGCGGTGGTGCTCTCGGTGATCATGGGCTGGCCCGAGCCGCTGACGATCACCACGATGGGCGGCCTGGTCGTGGCTTACACGGTCATCGGCGGCATCAAGGCGGTGATGTGGACCGATGCCCAACAGATGATGGTGATGTTCGCGGGCATCCTGGCTGCTTTTCTTGCGGCTGTTTGGGGCCTGCCTTCCGATGTCTCTTTTCTCGACGCGATCCATCTGGCCGGCATCTCCGGGAAGATGCGGGCGGTTGATCTGAGCTTCGATTGGCAGAACCGCTACAACCTGTGGTCCGGATTGATCGGAGGGTCTTTCCTGGCGCTGTCGTACTTCGGGACGGACCAGTCACAGGTGCAGCGCTATCTGACCGGCAAGTCGATCCGGCACATGCGCATCAGCCTGCTCTTCAACGCGGTGGTCAAGGTGCCGCTGCAGTTCATGATCCTGCTGACCGGGGCGCTGGTGTTCGCCTTCTTCGTGTTCGTCGAGCCGCCGATGCTGTTCAACACGGTCGAGCGCACACGGATGGAGGGGCGTCTCGACCCCACGTACGAAGCCGTGCAGACCCGCTATCATGCCGCCTGGTCCACGCGGAGCGAGGCTGCGCAGAAACTGTCCCATGAACGAGACGCCGGGTTGGACAACGCCTTCGTCGCCGCAAACTCCGAACTGGGCGCCATTCGTCAGGAGGCCATCGCCCTCGTCGAACAATCGAATCACGGAGCGACCTACAACGATACGAACTACATCTTTCTGAACTTCGTCATCAGCCACCTGCCGGCGGGACTGGTGGGACTGATCATGGCGGCGGTCTTCGCGGCGGCGATGTCATCGATTTCAGCGGAACTCAATTCGCTGGCCACGGTCACGGTGATCGACCACTATCGCCGCTACCTGGCCCGGGGCCGCAGCGATATGCACTATGCGCGAGCGGCCCGGATCTCGACGGCGTTCTGGGGCGTGTACGCAACCGTATTCGCGAGCTTCGGAGGACAGCTTGGCTCGCTGATCGAGGCGGTGAACATGGTGGGCTCCCTGTTCTACGGGTCGATGCTGGGGGCGTTCGTCCTGGCCTTCAGCCGCTGGCGCGTGAACGGCAACGGCGCATTCGCGGGCATGCTTGCCGGACTGGGCGCGGTCGCGCTGACGGCGAGGCTTACGGATGTGTCGTATCTCTGGTACAACCTGGTGGGTTGCCTGGTGACCGTGGCGGTGGGGTTGATCATCGGCCGCGGAGGCGCAAAGGCAGCCCCAGCGGCTTAACCTGCATTTCTCACCACCCGACGGTCGAAGCACGCGATACGACCGCCAGGA
>JAPPLB010000004.1 GCA_028819575.1 Bryobacterales bacterium
AAGCGGCTCGCGCCTCGTCCTGACGGCCCTCTCACGCACTTCGCCTCGCCGCGTGATGAGAAATGCAGGCTAAGTCCAGTATGGTCCCAGGCACCGGTCAAGCCGCCGCCCCCGCTCCAGAAACACGGCCTGTAATGTTGTTCCACGAATCACGGCCTTTTATGCAGGCTACAATGAGGCCGCGGGCCTGTAGCTCAGTTGGATAGAGCGCCTGGCTTCGAACCAGTAGGTCGGGGGTTCGAGTCCCTCCAGGCCCGCCATTCTCGGTTGCACACCCCTCTACGGGTTGGCCGCCCGGAAGCAGATGGCCGCCGCCCGCGCGCAGAAACTCTCCCCGGCAGAGCGAGAAGCCCCGGCAAGCTTGACGGCCTGGGAGAGCGGCTCCCATCCCCAGTCCCCGCTCGATGGACGAGATTGATCGCCGCGCTTCACGCGGCACGAATCACGGTCTTTCATATTTGCATTACAATGTCATTCAAAGACTCTGGGGGGGCGATCCATGGCTGCCAATCAATTGGTGCAAGCTCGCATTAACGGGGAGATCAAGGAAGAGGCCGCAGCCGTGCTGGCCGCTATGGGGTTGACCGTGTCCGATGCCGTGCGGATGTTGTTGACCAGAGTTGCGCGGGAAAAGGCCCTGCCGTTCGAGCCGCTGATTCCGAATGCCGCCACCATCGAGGCGATGAAGGAAGCCCGCAAAGGCGGCCTGCCGCGGTTCGACACCGTGGAGGACCTCATGGATGATCTGCATGCGCAGGATTGAGCGCACCAGCCAGTTCAAACGGGACTACCGGCGCGAGGCCAGGGGCCGCCACTGTATGTCACTTGACGACAGCTTGCTTTCAATCCTGGTTGCCTTGGCCAATGACCAACCGCTGGAACCTCGGCGCCACGACCATGCGCTGAGTGGCGAATGGAAGGATTACCGTGATTGCCATGTGAAGCCGGACCTGGTGCTGATCTACCAGAAGCCCGACGCAGATACGCTGCGGCTGGTTCGCCTCGGGTCCCATTCGGAACTCGGTCTTTGAGGATCAATGCCGGACAACGGTCCGGCGAGCGCCGCCGAGATCGCCGGCAGCATGGGTCGACGCAAGGCGCCGGTCAGCGGAGCACCTTCGCCAGCGAGCCCCCCGCGCAGGCAACACCGCCTTTAAGGTTTTTACGAATCACGAGACACGGTTTTTTCCCAGTTACCCTAGTGTCGTCAACCACCGAAGTCATCGGCAGCCAGATATGCCTCTCCCGTTTGGGACGCGTGTCGACGAACCCGGTCAACAAGGTCGCCAAACCCCATGATGCCGCCCAGAACCATATACAAATGACTGTGGTCCAGCAGCAACATCGGTGTCCGCTCGCCGGAAGCTTCCTGCTTAGCCACTGATGAATAGCCTGAGATCGAGATCATGACCCCCATCGTGTTGTCGGCTTTGGTTGTGATCTTCTTGTAGAACGAATCGATGTCGGTTGCCCCAGCCTGTACAGCCGTGAATTTCAGTTCCACGAGGTAGGTCGTTCCAGACACTGTCAGCGATCCGTCGATCTGGCGACCCTTGTGGACGTACGGTTTCCGGTTTGAGATTTCGGAGAAGTCCAGCAACTGATAGAACCATTCCTGAAAGTCGTAACCGGATTTCTGTTCTCCTAGTGACTGAGCAAGAGCGTTCAGTCTGTCATTGAGGCCGCGGAGAGTCTGCTGGGACTGGGTCGCCTGACGCTGACGCTCGGCGAACCTCTTCTGCGTCTTGACCTTGTCCTCTTCCGATTGAATCTCCTCCTGTTGCTTCGAGTGATAGCGTCGCAGTTGCGAGACGGCATCGTGGGCCCCCTTGAGCTTGGCGGCCGAATCCTCCCAGTTCTTAAGATCTGGAAAGGATTCCTGCTCCATCAGAAAACCGGCCATCCTCACCAAGGCCGAACGACCCCTGTCGCTCTCCCGAAGCTTAAGAAAAAGCCTGTCAAGCACATCTCGCTTTGACTCATCGGGAGCCCAACTCTGCAGAAACCGCTCCGAAACACCACATTGTCTCAGGAAATTGGCCAGAGCCTTGCGTCTCCAAAACGACTTGAGGCATGCTTCGTACACCAGCGATATGTAGTGCGGTGTGAGTCTTGTCTTCATCCAGGGATTCCAGTCAGGTCTTCCTATTCCGTCTGCTTCTGATTCCCCGTGAAGGGGTCATCTCTTCCGCCGTCACCGGAATCAAAAAATGACTCAACGGTTTGACACAGCCTATTGTTGTCGCGCAAAGCTTGTGCGGCGTCGAGACTGTTCACAGCCTAGCGCGGCCTCGGCGACCTCTCCCGGGTTGTTCGTGAGCTCCGAGACCCAGTTTCGAAACGAGGAGTGGAACCCGTGCTGCACAGCCGCGATCTTGTGGGACTGGAGCAGCTTAGGCAGTCTCATTTCGGCTATCGGCTTGCCACCCCTGCCGGGAAACACGAGAGGGCCACAGCCGTCGTCGAGCGAACACGCCGCGTCGAGAACCCTGGTAGCGCGTCTGCCCAGGGGACTCGGAACCTCGCGCTCCTCTTCTGAACAGGCTTTAACTAATTGAATATAAAATATTAATCAGAAACTCACCCCTGGTCGGAGATCGGGACTTCGTGGCCGGTCTGCGTTTTCTGCGCGGCGTGACGACCACGCTTTTTCGCCCTTCATCATAACGAGTGTACATCAATGGTTTGGTCGTGGAACACAGCAAGACAACCACCATCAGTTGACGGGCCCCTTGCGAAGATTGAACGGGCCCATGCACACATCAAGAACCTGGATGCCGATATTAACCGGTTCCTGAAAAAGTGTGGTTACCGATTTAGGCGTCACTTCAAGGGTGATCCGCCCACGCTCGTTGTAACTGTCAAAGAAGCAAAGTTCCCGCCGGTGCCCGACCACTTCAGCCTTCTTGCCGGAGAGGCTATATACCAACTCAGGACATCTCTCGACCACTTGTTCTATGAGTTGGTCCGAGCGAACAGAGAGAAACCTTCCAGAAGGAGCGGGTGGCCAATCCTGGCCCCACCAAACAAGGAGCATCTAGAAGAAAAAATAAAGCTCGTCTCTGCTACGGCGAAGCAACGGATCAAAACGTTCCAGCCCTACCTTATGGGGGTCCGCTACAAGGAACATCCCCTCTGGCGACTCAAAAAGCTGAACGACTGGGATAAGCATAATTTTGTCATCCGAGCCTTTATCGCTAGGCATAACGGATTCAGAGTCGAATGGACCGACAGCGACGGAAAGATCAGACGAATCGGAATGGATACGGATGTGGAACTTAGGCCGAACCAGAAATTCTCATTCGGCCCGGGACTTGGCATACATCCAGAAATGAACGTGAAGATTAAGACTGAGCCTTACATAGTGTTCGAGAAAGTTGGCGACACCATAGCAGAGTCTGCTCTCCCATCACTCGGTCAACTCTCTGACTACGTCTCGCATGTCGTCCGAAGTTTCTCGGGTGAGCTTTCCTGATGGTTTGTTTCACGGCTCACCTTTCCAAGCATGATCTGACGCGCATAACCTTTTCCCCAATAGGATTTATCCTAATTCTTAGTGTTGACTCACGAACAAAATGTGTCTTTAAATCTCTTCTATGGCCACCGTGGCCGACTGGTTCCCATTTGAGTGCCAAGGAAGTGGTTTGGGCGTGGAGTGGTCGCTTGTGTTCACAGCGCCGCACTGCCGTTTCTGGAGCCGCTCCCGTTCCTGAATCAATTCCTGTGGGAAGGCCGGCGGATCGACGAACGTCAACAGCCTGACGGACCCACATCCTGTCCACCTCCGGCATGATGCTGCTGGACTGCTTTGGCTCTTTGGCCATGACAGCTTGGCCCGAAGTGACGCGCTGAGTGGGAAGATGGTTAGATGGGGGTAAATCGCGTCGGCGAGCGACGACGGTAGAGGGTCAGCGCATGAGTGAGCTAAATTTCAAGGGCAAGGAATTTGTCTACAACCACCACCTCTCGGTGCCGTTCCGGCCCTTGGTCATGCATGCGGACAAGGGGATCGGGGACCCGGCACTCGACGGCAACCTGATTATTCATGGGGATAATCTCCACGCCCTGAAGGCTCTCCTGCCGCTTTACGCAGGAAAGGTGGACTGCATTTTCATCGACCCGCCCTACAACACCGGCAACGAGGGCTGGTGCTACAACGACAACGTAAACGCTCCGATGATCAAGGAGTGGCTTGAGGCCAATCCAGTCGGGATCGAGGACGGCCTTCGCCACGACAAATGGTGCGCGATGATGTGGCCGAGGCTGAGATTATTGCATGAGATATTGTCAGAAAACGGAAGTTTATGGATTACGCTTGATGACAATGAAGTGCATCGGGCTAGAGGGATGCTCGACGAAGTCTTTGGTGAAAATTGCTCTGTTGGTCAAATTGCCTGGCAAAAAAGAACATCTAGAGAAAATCGCGCTGCTCTATCTCCAAGCTTTGATCATGTACTAGTCTACTCGAAGGCACTTAGAGACACATGGAAGCTTTTTCGTAATCTCTTGCTGCCGAGTGATGCTGGGTACTCTAACCCCGACAATGACCCGCGTGGAGTATGGGCATCAATTCCGTTCTCCGCCCAAGGATATCGGGAAAATCAAGTGTATAGAATTTTAAGTCCTGCTGGAGTAGTGCTTAAGCCGCCGAAGGGTCGTTGTTGGGGAGCGACTGAACCAGAATTCGAGAGGTTGAAGGCTGAAGGTCGTGTTTACTGGCCCAAGAAAGGGAAAGGCAGACCAAGAATAAAGCAATACCCAGAGGAAGCTAAGGGTTTAGTTCCAATGACGTTGTGGCCAGCCGACGAAGTAGGCGATACGGAGTCATCGAAGAAACATCTGTTGGAAATGTTTCAAGAATACGGTGAGTCTGATCTTCGAATTCATGCGCCAAAGCCAGTGAATTTGGTACGGCGGATTATTGAAGTTGCAAGCAAGAAAGACAGCATAATAATGGACTCCTTTTCCGGGACTGGAACGACCGCGCACGCTGTTTTAGAAGCGAACAAACGAGAAGGAGGCAATCGCCGTTTTGTCCTAGTCGAGATGGAGGATTATGCCGACCGTCTGACGGCAGAGCGAGTTAGGCGAGTGATCAATGGGTATGCCTTCACCGGCACTCAGCGGACCGAAATGATGCGGGAGAAGATCACTTGGTCAAGGCTGAAGAACTCCCATAACCTGACGAAAGCGGTCGAAGCAATCGAAAATCTGAACAGCCACGAATACGATCGGATTAAGCCGGAAGTCAAGAACGGCGAATTGATCGTCACCGGCAAGAAGTTGGTTGCGGAACGGGCAGAGGGGCTTGGCGGTTCCTTCACCTATTGCACTCTCGGCGATCCCGTGGAACTCGACAAAGTCCTCAGCGGTGAAACCCTGCCGCCCTATGGAGCGATCGGCACCGCGCTCTTTCACATGGCAACCAATCGCGTCCTCGATCCCGAGACCGTGCGCGAGTCAGATTGCTATCTCGGCGAGGCCGACGGCCGGCATGTCTGGCTGATCTACAAGCCGGATCTGGACTGGCTGAAATCGCCGGAAGCCGCGCTGACGCTGACCCGCGCCAGAGCTTTCGCGTCGGCGGACCCAGAGAAGCGCCATCTTGTCTTCGCCCCGGCTCGGTATGTCAGCCAGAAGATGCTCGCCGAGCAGAACATCCCGGTCGAATTTGTGCCTCTGCCCTTTGCGCTCTACCGCATAGACCGGAGTTGACACGCATCATGTTCCGCCAACTGGAATATCAGGACCGGGTGCTCACCACGCTCGACACCTATATCGACCGCTTGAAGACGAAGAAACAGGAGGCCGACGAGATCGCGGAACTGGCCGCGAGCAATCCGCATCTGCCCGTGCTCGTTCCCGACTTCACCGGGAAGGCATGGAGCGCACTGAGGGAGGAGGGCAGATTGCCTGCGTCTCGCAGTGCAATGCCGTTCTCGCCGCGCAAGGACGGGTGCGGCCGCCCGGTGCCCAACGCGGTGCTCAAGGTGCCGACAGGCGGCGGTAAGACTTGGCTCGCCGTGTCCGGCGTCTCGCGCATTATGGGCCGCTATCTGAACCGGAACACTGGCTTCGTGCTGTGGATCGTGCCGAACGAGGCGATCTACAGCCAGACGCTCAAGCATCTGAAGGACCGCCAGCACCCCTACCGGCAGGCGCTCGACCGCACCGCCGCAGGCCGGGTCCGGATTATGGAGAAGAGCGACCGGCTCGACGAGCGGGACGTGGAAACCAACCTTTGCGTCATGCTCCTGATGCTGCAATCGGCGAACCGGGAAACCCAGGAGTCGCTGAAGATGTTTCAGGACCGGGGCGACGTGCATGGCTTCTTCCCGCCCGAGGGAGAGCAGCAGGAGCACCGGAAAGCGTTGGAGCGGACGCGAAACCTCGCCGCTTATGGCGGAATGCTGTTCCCGATGGTGAAGGATTCGCTCGGCAATGCCTTGCGGATCATCCGCCCCGTCGTGGTGCTGGATGAGGGGCATCGGGCGATCTCCGATCTCGCTTTCAAGACGCTCTATGGGTTCAACCCGTGCTTCGTGCTGGAACTGACGGCGACACCGCGGGACGTGCAGCCGCGTGGGGGCAAGAACCCTAGGGAGGGGCGCTACGCCAACTTGCTGGTCGAAGTGACGGGTCGCGAACTGGACCGTGAGGGCATGATCAAGATGCCCCTCAATCTCGAACCTCGCCAAAGCACGGATTGGCGGGCGTCTCTCAACGCCACGCTAACCAAGCTGAAAGCGCTCGATTCAGAGGCCGCGAGGCTCCGTGCCGATACCGACCGCTATATTCGTCCGATCATGCTCGTGCAGGTCGAGCGCACTGGTGAGGATCAGAAGGCAAGCGGCCATATCCACGCCGAGGACGTGAGGGACTGGCTTCTGACTACTGGATTCGATGAGGCCGAGATCGCCATCAAGACAGCCGAGCGGAACGACTTGAACCAGCCGGAGAACCAGGACCTTCTATCGCCGACAAACCGTGTGAGGGCGATCGTCACGAAGCAGGCGCTCCAGGAAGGCTGGGACTGCCCGTTTGCCTATGTGCTCTGCGCCCTGGCCGCCAGTTCGAACCGGAACGCCATGACACAGCTTGTTGGCCGCATCCTTCGCCAGCCGGGAGCGATGAAAACCGGCATCGAGGCGCTCGACGAATGCCACATCATCACGCACCACGCCGAGACTGCTTCCGTGATTGAAGCGATCAAGGCCGGATTGGAACGAGACGGTCTAGGCGATCTGGTTCTTGAGGTCGTTCAAGAGGACACCGGCGGGGCTGGGCATGAGATTCACAAGACCAACCGCCGACCCGCCTTCGCATCCACGGAAATCTACCTGCCGAAGGTCATGGTTCTGGACGGCGGCCGGGCGCGCGAACTCGATTACGAGACAGATGTCCTGTCACGTATCGACTGGCGGGGGTTCGACCCGGTGAGCATTGCGGATCGCATTCCCATGAACGCGCAGGCCGCTGACGTGCAGTTGCGGCGCATCGGACTGACGGAGGAGGGTGATGAATTGTTCGTCGGCGAGACGGTCGCCGAGAGCGGCGAAGTGCTTACCCTCGATCCTGCTCATTCGGTTCGCATGATGCTGGATATCGTGCCCAATCCCTTCGTCGGTCGCGAGATCGTAGGTCGGTTGCTTGACACGCTTCGCGGTCGCGGTTTCGACGACCGGAAGCTTGGCGGGATAGCCAGACTTGTCGTCGAAGAGATGCGCAAGGAACTGGACAGGGAGCGCGACGTGCGGGCCGAAGCTCTGTTCAAGGACGAGGTTGCCGTGGGGCGCATCCAGTTTCGTCTGCGTCTGGACGGCCGTAACTGGCGAATGCCGTTCCAGATTGACACGACCGAGCCGGTCGGCGCCCACCAGCTTGTGAGCAAGACAGGCGGTCCCCTGGAGAAAAGTCTGTTCTCACCGGTCTACGAGAGCGAGTTCAACCGTGACGAACGCGAAGTCGCCGTCTATCTCGATGGCGAGAAAGCTCTGTCTTGGTGGCACCGCAACGTTGCCCGCACACAGTACGGCATCCAAGGCTGGAGGAGGGGAAAGATCTATCCTGACTTCATCTTCGCGGTGCAGACGGATGGGGCTGACAACCGCATCACCATTCTTGAGACCAAGGGCGATCAACTCGACAATCTCGACACCGCCTACAAGCGCGAAGTGCTTTCCTTCCTGTCCAACAGCTTCGCATGGGATGACTGCACGCCAGCCGGGGAGTTGGAACTCATCACGAACGGCGGCGAGACCGTTCAATGCACACTCATCCTGATGAGCGAGTGGCAAACGAAGCTGCCGCGTTTCCTGAATGGCCCTGCCAGCTAGGTTGTAGAACTACCCGTTGGGACTCCGCACTGCGTGGGCCATTTGGCGAGCCACTCCTTCACCCGGTATCGACCTCTCCACGGGGAAGGGTCTCACAGCGCATTAGAGTTAAGATCTATCGGAGCAATCGAGAAGGGTCACTACAGTGAAACTGATTAGAGGCTGGGAAAACCGATACACTCCGGAAGCTACAGGTGGATTGCGGCTAAGCAAGGCAGCGCTGTACAGAGCGGTAGGAGAAGAAGATGGAGTAGGCGACAAGAGAGAAGGGGAAGTACGCATTGGAGTGAAGGGAGAAGCGACCGTAACGTGGACATCGGACGATCGTGTGTCTCTCCGTGTACCTCAAGAACTCCAGGAGCGCCAAGACGCGCAAATGCTGAGTCAGATTCGGGACTGGCTGGCAAAGGAATTGGATGATCCAGAACTCAGACTGGAACCTCAAGGGTCCGGACGCTGGAAACTGATCCAGAATCTTCAACTTGACGACGCGGCACTCGATAGCCCATTCCTCTTTAGTTTATCGAGAGAACCTGCGACCGAGAACGACTGGGAAAGACTGCAAGCCGCGCTGCCGCAAAGATACGACACCTGGACCATCACTGAAGACGTAGATCGACTGAACTTCGAGATCGAGTGCGGAATAAAGAGGTGGATGGGACTTAACGAGATATCGCAGCACCAGATAACCCGAATTAGGGGCTGGGTGTCCTACCCGTACGAAAACACTCCTCCAAGCCAAGATGTCGACGAAGCCGTACAACTGACAAGATGGTTCAGGAAGAGGAGAAAATACAGGAATCAAGAGGAATATAGGCTTGCCTGGCTGTTGACAAGTCCGCAATGGGAAAACACGCCCGACGCAATAGAAATTGAACTGACTAGAACCGGGCTGAATCTATTCAGACCATGGAGACCATTTGAGCGGTAGCTGCGCGGCACAGTCTCAGCGCTGCAGCGCGGCCTCTGGTTGTCCGCCAAGGTGCACCTCCCGGTCGTCCGGCCGCCGTCGGGGTAGCTCACGCTGATGCCGTGCTATCCTCGGACCAGCTTGCGAGAGTACCTTGCCGGTTCGTGCAGAGACGGGACCGGGCGGGTCCGGGAGCGGAGTCGTGCGCTGGCTGACCGAGCATTCGGAGTGGAAGCTTCTCGTCGTCGTTGTTCCCGCGCTGCTTTCGGTGCTGACGGTCGAGCTGCTCGTCGGTCCTGAGCTGGTCGAACTGCTGGTCGGCCGCCTGGTGCAGGGCGTGGACGCTCAGCCGCGATTCGCGCGGGGCATGATCATGATGTCCGCGCTCACGGTTTCCTATGTCGCGCTTTGCCTTGCTCTGCTCGCGTATTATTGCAACGGTGTCGCTGCCAGCGCCCTGCCGGCAAGCAGAAAGCGAAGGGCGGCGGTTGTGGGAATCACGACCTGGATCGTATTTCACGCGGTTCTGGTCGGCTTGTCCGTCTTCGACTTGCAGCTCTACTCCGTAGCCTACGACTCGATCGTACGGATCTACCAGCAGGCCGGCGGCCCCGTGGCGGCGGCGATGACAGGCGATGCGGGCCTGCCGGGCGTTTCCCGTCACCTGATTTCGATTCTCTTGCCGGTCGCGTTCGGGGTCGCGGTGGTGTGCGTCGGCTCCTGTCATGCCGGCGCTATCGTCGAAAACGCAAGGGGAGCGGACCGGAGCGATGATAGCGGTCAGACCGCCCGCGATGCGCTGGACCGCCTGATCCACGGCATGATCGCCATGAGCGCCCTGCTCGTCGCGAGCACCCTGCTGCTGACGCTCTACTTCCGCCTGCCGCAAGCGCTCTACGGGACAGGCGAGGCCGCCTCGGCGCTCGGGGCTGAATATCTCGATTTCGCCAACGTGGTCAGCATCTTCTGGGGCGTCGTCATGACGCTGACGCTGGTCGCCGTGTACGCGCCGCACGCGGTGGCGCTGCGGTCGCTCGCGTCCGTGCCTCTCGGCCAACTCCTGGAAAAGGGGACCGAAGGCGGTGCTTTCTATTCGGGCTTGCTGAAGAGGGCCGAGGTGGTGGTCTCCGCTCTCGCTCCTCTCCTGGCGGCACTGACGACGCAACTGCTCTGAGGCGGCGCAGGCGCTAACGCGCCACCGTGTGCTCTGGCGGCAGGTTGCGGGGGTCGTACTGCAGCGTCTCATCACTCATCCGCGCCCGCGCGCTCTCGTGGACCGGGGCGCCCGGCGGGATGACCCGCGGCGCCGGCCGCCACAGGCGCCAGAAGCCTGTTCTCGAATGGTGGATGGGTCCCTGGGGATCGGGGGCGATCACCTCGCGCCAGTTGGGTTTCAGGCGCAGGCCTTGGGCCTCCGCCTTCACCAGCATCCACTCCAGGGCCACGTCGGAGAGCCCTGCCTCGGCGTACGAGCCTCCGACATCGGAGTGAACCCCAGGGAACCAGACCTGCTCTATCGTTTGGCCCTTTTGCGCCTCGCTCCACAGGCTGACGGGAAACTTCCGGCGCTGCTCGTCGATGGACACGGCGTGGTAGCCGTACGCGACACCGGGGTTCAGCGTGGCGTCGAAGAACTTCCGGCCCCAGAACCAGCCCATCGAGCCGACGGTGTCCCACACACCGATGAGATGCGGCCGGCACTCGTGGCAATAGGTCCGCTTGAAGTCGGCCGCGACGGGGTGCCGGGCGCGGTCGTTGTAGATTCTGGACGCGTACGGTATCAGGTTGAGGCTGCCCTTTTGGAGCAGGCCGCAGCGGTGCAGCATGCCCGCGAGCGCGCGCACGGTGTATGCGCCCCGGCTGAAACCGAACAGGAACAGCCGGTCGCCCGGCTCGTAGCGGTCCATGAGGTAGCGGTAGGCGTCCTCGATGTTCTGCTGGAGCCCGGCGCCGAACATCTGCCCCAGCAGGATGCCGAGATGGCGTCCGAGAGTGCGGCCGAAGATGCTGAAGGTGCCCACGCCGGGGTCGTAGAAGGCGATCTGGTCCGTGTCGCGGACGACGGCCTCGTACAGCTTGACGACGTTGGTGTTGCGCGGACCGTACTCGTTGCCGGTGCCGTCACAGCATATGACGATGTTCTTGGCCATGGCCTTACGCGGCCTTCCGGCGAAACCGGATCATAGCATGCGGCTGCTGGGGTGCGGGGCCTGCGGCTGATCGTTTCCTGGGAGAGCAACCGCAAGCCCGGCCAACGGTTTTAAAGGTTTTAGGGTCACGAATCACGAGTCACGAAACACGAATCACGGGGTTTTGGTACTGAAGCCCTTCAGTCTTTTTTTCTCCGGATAGGCCCGCATAGCATGAGGAGAGAAGAGCTGTTTTTCATGTCTCGTGATGCCTGATCCGTGGCGCAAACGAAAGCAAGGTTCACCGGCCGTCCGACATTACTATCTGGAGCGAACCAGGCTCCCGCCAGTGTTTTTCACGAAACACGAGACACGAGACACGAAACACGGCTTTTATGCTTTCCTGCCCTCTACTTCTTGTTTTTGACTGCAAGCTGTTGCGCACAAGTGCAGAACGGGGGATCGGAGATGTGCACATGTCTGCGTACCACCCACCGTTCCCTGTGGGCCTCCCGAAGAGCGCCTTTCGCTCGAAATCCCGGGAAAGTGTACAAAATCCCGCTTCTCACAGGAAAATGCGTGAAGCGCAGCGTTCGCCTCGGCTCGCGTTTCCCTCCGGGCTGGGTTCCGCTGCGGCCAACGCAAAATGAACCCATGCTGAATAAGCGGAACGTTCTATGTTGCGTTGACGGTGCAGGAAGAAACCTCCCGCTCGGTCCGCGGGCCTTGTATATTGAATGCGGCTCCGGCGCTTGCCAGGGAAGCCACGACGCGTGGAAGTGATGGATTCCGCGAGAGCCTGCAATCATTGCCTGCCGGCGCAGATGCTGGTGATCGGCTTGTTGTGGTTGGGGGTTCCGGCTCTCGCCCACGCGCAGCAAGTCCGGTCGTCCCCGTCAAGTGGCGGCGAACAGCACGCTCGGCGGATGGCTCAGGGGATGGAGCTGTTCAAGCGCGAGGTGCGGCCGCTGCTCAACGAACGCTGCCTGGTCTGCCATGGCGGCGCGCAGTCGCTGGGCGGCTTTAATCTCTCGAGCCGCGAGTCGCTGCTCAACAGCGGAAAAATAGGCGCATCGGCCGACTCGAGCCGGCTGTTGAAACTGATTCGGCACGAGCAGGAGCCTCACATGCCGTTTCAGCAGCCGAAGCTGCCTGAGCAGGCGATCGACGGCATCGCGCGCTGGATTGAACTCGGCGCGCCGTACGACAAGCCCTTGATCGACAAGCCCGTCGAAGTCCAGCCCGCCGAAGTGACCGCGGCGGATCGCCGGTTCTGGTCTTTCCGGCCGCTCGCCCGCAGCGAGCCGCCAGCCGGCCAGCAGAGCTGGTCTCGAACGCCCATCGACCGGTTCATCCTGCGGAAGCTCCATCAAAAAGGATTGACCCCGAGTCCGGAAGCCGACCGCAGGACCCTGATTCGGCGGGCCTTTCTGGACGTGCTGGGCCTTCCTCCCGATCCGGATGAGGTCGACGCGTTCGTCAAGGACCGATCGCCCGGCGCCTACGAGAAGCTCGTCGACCGTTTACTCTCGTCGAAACATTTCGGTGAGCGCTGGGCTCGGCACTGGATCGACATCGCGCGCTTCGCCGAGAGCTACGGTTTCGAAAGAGACTACGAACGGCCCTACGCCTATCACTATCGGGACTTTCTCATCAAGGCCTTCAATCGCGACATGCCCTACGACCGGTTCGTGCGCTGGCAATTGGCGGGAGACGAGTTGGCGCCGGACAACCCATTGGCATTGATGGCGACGGGGTTTCTGGGAGCGGGTGCCTTCCCGACCGAGATCACCGAGCACGAGTTCGAAACCGTACGCTACGACGAGCTGGACGACATGGTGAACACGACCGGCACGGCGATGCTGGGCTTGACCATCGGTTGTGCTCGTTGTCATGACCACAAGTACGATCCCATCCCGACGCGGGATTACTACCGCCTGGCTTCGGTTTTCGGTCACACGATTCGAACGGAGATCGACTACGACCCGGCGCCCGACGCCTCCCGGGCGGCGATGGAGCACTGGGAAGCCGAGCACCGGGAGCGGGTCGCCGCTCGCGGCGAATACGAGCAGCGGCGGTTGGCGGAACCGTTTGAGCGGTGGCTGCAGAACCTCGACGGTCTGCCTTCCGAGGACCCCTGGCGCGTGCTGGACTTCACCGAGTATCAGTCGAAAGAGGGCGCGACGCTCGAGAAGCTGGATGACGGGTCGATCCTGGCGTCCGGCGAGCTTCCGGACCTTGACGAGTACACCTTCACCGCGGACGTGCAGGCCCGGGACATCCGCGCGTTGCGTGTCGAGGCGCTCACGCACCCGTCGTTTCCCGACAACGGCCCCGGACGCTCGCGCGGCCGGTTCGTCATGACGAGTTTGAAAGCGACGGTCCAACCGCTCGCCGACCCGGATGCCGAACCCGTCAAGCTGAAGTTCGTTTCTACGTGGACCACAGACCCTGCGGACCCGGACGCCGACCCGCCGCCGACTGGATCCGGCGCGAACGTTGCCGACAGAGGTTGGAGACCGGGCGCGGAATCGGCCGGACGGGATCAGGCGGCCGCGTTCACGCTCGCCGAACCCGTCGGATTCGAAGGCGGCGCGAGGCTGACGATCAAGCTGAACTTCGGCAAGCTCATCCAATGCAGCCTGGGGCGGACTCGAATATCGATCTCCGGCAATCCGAGGCCGCCGCTGCTTCTCGGCTCGGGTGTGCCGCAGCCGGTGGTCGAAGGCATGGACGTGGTCGGGCGTGAAGGCCCAAGCGGCCTCTCCGAGCCTCAGCGCACGGCTCTGCTGCGGTTCTTTGCACGCTCCGACGCCGCTTGGCGGCAACGGGACCGGGCGGTGCAGTCGCACCTTCTCGAACGGCCGATTCCGACGAAGACCAAGATCCAGATCACCTCCGAGGGGTATCCCATTCCCCGGCACAACTCGAATGGCAACGGCTACCCGCACTTCTACAAGCAGACGCACTTTCTCAAGCGCGGGGACGTGAGCCAGAAGGAAGCGCCGGCGAACCCCGGTTTTCTCGGAGTGCTCATGCCCGAGGGAGGTGACGCGAGGACTTGGCTCGCCGCCGCTCCCCAAGGATGGGAGCGCACGAGTTTCCGGCGAGCTTCCCTGGCGAATTGGATCACCGACGTGGACCGCGGCGCCGGCGTGCTGCTGGCCCGCGTTATCGTGAACCGGCTCTGGCATTACCATCTGGGCCGCGGGATCGTCGCCACGCCCAGTGATTTCGGACGACAGGGCGACCCGCCGTCCCATCCTGCGCTTCTCGATTGGCTGGCGCGGGATCTCATCGAACACGGCTGGCGGCTCAAGCGGCTGCACAGGATGATCATGACGAGCGCCGTGTATCGGCAGAGCGCCGCCTACGATGCGGAGAAGGCCGCGGCGGACGTGAACAACGTCTACCGCTGGCGCTGGCCCCCGCGGCGTCTCGAAGCCGAGGCCATACGCGACTCGCTGCTGACCGTCTCCGGCTTGCTCGACCGCACCATGTACGGCCCCGGGGCGATGCGTTCCGACATGCGCCGCCGCAGCGTCTACTTCTTGATCAAGCGAGCCGATCTGATTCCGATCATGATGCTCTTTGACTGGCCGGAGCAACTGGTGGGCATCGGGCGGCGGCCGTCCACGACGATCGCGCCTCAGGCTCTGATGTTTCTCAACAGCCCCCAGGCTCGAAGCTACGCCGAGGGCCTCGCCCGGCGGCTGGATGGGTTCCAGGGGCGCCGCGCGGTTCAACAGGCTTACCGTATCGCGTATGGAAGGACGGCGGACGCGGATGAGCTTGCGGCTGCCGAGGAGTTTCTGAGCCGGCAGCGCCGGTCCTACGAGAGTGAGGGGCAGGCGGACGCCTCGACTCTGGCCCTCACGGATTACTGTCAGGCGCTGCTGGGTTTGAGCGAGTTCCTCTACATCCGCTGAGAGGCTTGGATGATGCTTGATGCGCTTCGAACGCCGGCTGCTATGACACAATAGGCTCGACGTGAAACGGTTTCCGACACAGTCTTCGTCTGCGGCTCTTTCGCGCCGCGCCGTGCTGCAGCGGTGCGGCATGGGTGTGGGAATGCTCGGTTTGACCAGCCTTCTCCACGAGGAAGGCCTGATCGCCGCCGACCCGGCCCCGGACCGCGCTCTCGACCCGCTGGCGCCGCGGGCCGCCCATTTCGCCCCCAAGGCCAAGAGCGTCATTTGGCTGTTCATCAACGGCGGCCCGAGTCACATCGACACCTGGGACTACCGCCCCGCGCTCGCCAGGCACCATGGTCAGGAACTGGAGGGGTTCGACAAGTTCACCGGCTTCTTCTCGAGAGAGGTCGGCGCGCTGATGAAGTCCCCGTTCCGGTTCTCCCCGCGCGGCCAGAGCGGCAAGATGGTGTCGGAAATCTTCCCGTACCTGGGTGAGCACGTCGATCGGATGGCCTTTATCCACTCCGGGCACTCCGATTCGAACAACCACTCGCCGGCCCTGTTCACGATCAACAGCGGACAGATGCGCATGGGCTATCCCTGTCTCGGCTCCTGGGTGACCTACGGGCTGGGGAGCGAGAGCCGCAATCTGCCGGGTTTCGTCGTCATGTCGGACCCCAAGAACCGCGGGCTCCCCAAAGGCAGCGCCGCCAACTGGAGCGCCGGCTTCCTTCCGGGTGTCTACCAGGGGACGTGGCTGCGACCCCGGGGCGAGCCGATCGAGAATCTCAAGCGGCCCGCCGTTCTCGACGACGACAGGCAGCGCGCGCAGCTCGACTTGATGGCGCGGCTCGGCGGCCGCGACCTCGAGCGGAACCCCTACGAGGCGGAGTTGGCCGCGCGTATCGAGAGCTTCGAGCTGGCCTACCGCATGCAGACGGCGGCGCCGGAAGCGTTGGATGTCGATCGCGAGCCGCTCCGCATCCAGCAGATGTACGGATTGCACGAGAAGCACTGCGGCCACATGGCGCGCCAGTGTCTGATGGCTCGGCGGCTGGTCGAACGCGGCGTGCGTTTCGTTCAGATCTACTCGGGCGGCATGGAGAACGCGCGCTCGTGGGACGGCCACCACGACATTCACGGCAATCACACGCAGTTCGCGGGTGAGACCGATCAACCGATGGCGGCGTTGCTGACCGACCTGGAGCAGCGCGGTTTGCTGGACGAGACGCTGGTCATTTGGGGCGGCGAGTTCGGCCGCCTGCCGCTTTCCCAGATCGGCGGCGCCAAACCGGGCCGCGACCATAACCCCCACTGCTTTACGACATGGATGGCGGGCGGCGGCGTCAAAGGCGGCGTGTCCTACGGCGAGTCGGACGAATTGGGCCATCGGGCGGCGGTCGACAAAGTCTCGGTCAACGACTTTCACGCCACGATCCTCCACCTGCTGGGGCTCGACCACGAGCGCCTGACCTACAAGTACAACGGCCGGCGGTTTCGACTCACGGACGTGGCAGGCCGGGTTCTGCACGAGATCATCGCTTAGCCTGCATGTCTCACCACGTGGCGAGGCGAAGTGGGTGAGAGGGCCGTCAGGA
>JAPPLB010000029.1 GCA_028819575.1 Bryobacterales bacterium
ACGCCTGCGCGCGCCAAGCGGCGCGCGCCTCGTCCTGACGGCCCTCTCACGCACTCTGCGCCTCGCCGCGTGGTGAGAAACGCAGGCTAGCGGCATAGAGTGCCCTTCAAACACGTCACCCCCGGCAGGGATCGCCTTCCGGGGGTGATCTTACCAGTCGCGGGACGGGTGCCCGCAATTGGGTGAATGTATAGCCGAGTTGTGAGGTGGCCGGTCCACAGGAATCATGACCCGATCACTGGGTCCGGGCATCTGCACTTTCTGAGCAGTCGCTTCAGCTATCGGCCACCTCGCAAGGACTACTATCGGATTCACTCATTGAGCCAGATCACCTCCTTTCGCCAGTGTTACCCCCATGCTAAGGTCGGGGGATCGTGAAGTCAATGCGCCCTCGCTGAGCGGCGGAACCTTGGGTCCGCCTCACTGCCCGCGATCGATACCATTCCGTCCGTAATACCTTAAAACGCCTCGGAGAAACCGTTGTGCTCGACCGACTCAGCCCGTCAGAACGGCTGTAGAGTGAGTCTCACCTCGCTGCCACGGCCGAAGGGCGGCCGGCGCCATCCCAGCCGGCAACCTCGATCACTTCTTCCACATCGCCCTCTGCGGTGATCCTGCCGCGCTCGAAGTAGACGGCCCGCGACGCCAGCCGGCGCGCCAGAACAAGGTCATGGGTCACCAGGATCTTGGCCTGACTCAGGCTCTGAAGAATCTCGATCAACGACGACTTCGCCGGGGGATCCAGAAAGGTTGACGGCTCGTCGAGCAAAATGATTTCGGGGCTCATCGCCAGCACGCCGGCGAGCGCGACGCGGCGTTTTTCCCCGGCGCTGAGATGGTAGGGCGGCCGGCTCGCCACGTGCTCCATGCCCACTTGCCCCAAGCTCTCCTTCACGCGCTTCCGTACCTCGCCGGGCGAGAGACCCAGATTCAAGGGGCCGAAAGCGACATCCTCCTCGACGCTGGGCATGAAGAGCTGGTCGTCGGAATCCTGGAACAGCATGCCGATCTTTTGCCGCACCTCGGCCAGGTTTTTCTTCCTCACGGGTGTGCCGCAGACGACGATCTCACCCTCGTTCTTCCCGTCGGCCAAGCCGAGCAGATGCAGCAGGAACGTGGTCTTGCCCGATCCGTTCGCCCCGAGCACCGCGACCGTTTCACCGAGGCCGAGTTGGAAATCGACACCGTTGAGGGCCGCCGTTCCGTCGGGGTAGGAATAGCGCAGGTTCGTGACCTGGATGATGGCTGAAGTCGACATGGCAGGCGCTACCCCATCCAGAACCGCGCCGCGATTTGAATCGCCACTGCCAGCATGACCGTGGCCGCCAGCCCAAACCAGTCGCCGCGTTGCGCGCCGGACTCGGCAAACACCGGGAAGCGGCCCTGAAATCCCCGCGCCAACATCGCGTGATGGATGCGTTCGGCGCGGCCGTAGCTGCGCGCGAAAAGGACGGCGATCGCCCCCGCCGAGGCCTTCCATAGTGGAGTCCGTCCTCTGCGCAGCGGAGCGCGGCACTTCCTGGAGCGCGCCATGGACTGCGCCTGGCTCGAAAGCAGGAAGAGATAGCGATGAACGAAGTGCAGCACCATCAACAGGAACGGCGGGACGCGCATGCGCTCCAGTCCCCTCAGCAGGGCCGGGAACGGCGTCGTCGCCAACAACGCGATCGCCGTGTAGGCCGAGAGCAGGCTTCGAAGCAGGATGAGGATCGCGCGTGACGGATCGCCTCCCCAAAGGTTGAGGATGGCGATTCCGGCAACGAAGGGCAAGACGATGAGCGAGCGGAGCAAACTCCCGCCCAGCGGGATGCCCGCGGCCGCCAAATAGGTCGTCAACAGCGCGAAGTAGCCCGCGAAAGCGGCCGCCGACTCCCAGTCCGTTGCCGCCAGGCAGAGCAGGACGGTCAAGGCTCCCAGCAGCTTGACGCGGGCGTCGAGGCCATGCATGCGCGACCCGCCGCCGCTCCAGTCTTCGAAGGCCAGCGAACGCATGTCAGCCGTCCCGTCCGCGGCGGACGAGACGACCGAACAACACTCCGAAGCCGTACATCAGAGCGACTCCGAACAGACCCGCCACAACCTGCGCCGGCCAGGAGGAATCGATCAGCCGGAACTCGTAGTCGGCAAACGGGCTCCACGGCTCGCCTTCCTCCGCCCGATCCGAAAAGCCGAGCATCTCGGCGACCGACTCCAGCCCGTCAGGCGAAGACGAAGCCACGAGGACTCCCAACACAACCAGGGCCAACGTAAGGGCGCTCAATAACAGAATGATTCGCTTCATGCGGCCTCACGGGGCAAGACGTAGGCGCTGTTCAGCCGCTGGATGGCGGAGAGGGTCACGACGGTAATCAAACCTTCGGCAACTCCCGTAACGGCATGAATGCCCAGCATCGAAACGAACAACGGACCGCTCGGCGCCATGGCGGAGATGCTGAGCTCGACAGCGGCCAGCAGAGCCGCCGCCATCAGTGACAACCAGCCGCCCAGAAAGGCCGCCAGGCTACGCCATCGCGGCCCCCGGCCGTTGAGCAGCTTCATCGGCAGATAGCCCACCCAGACGCCGACTACCGCCATGTTGACGACATTGGCTCCAAGAGCCAGGATTCCGCCGTCCTGAAAAACGAGAGCCTGCACGCAAAGAATGGCGGTCATCACCACCGTGGCCGCGCTGGGCCCCAGCGTGAAAGCCAACAGGGCCCCGCCGATCAGGTGTCCGGATGTCCCCGCCATAACGGGGAAATTGATCATCTGGGCCGCGAAGACGAACGACCCCAAGACTCCCAGCAGAGGGATCCGGGAATCTTCGAAGACCCGCTGGGTGCGGCGCACGAAGTAGCCGACGCTGGGGATCGCGGCCAGGTCCAGACTCAGCCAAACAGGAACAGAGAGAAATCCGTCGGGTATATGCATCCTTGAAACCGATACAAGTTAACACGATTTTGAAATTCGTGCCACTAGCCTGCATTTCTCGCCACGCGGCGAGGTGAAGTGCGTGAGAGGGCCGTCAGGGCGAGGCGCGAGCCGCTTGACGCGCGCAGGCGTACTTGAACCGTACGTTGAGCACGGCAAGCAAGCGCAACGAAGTCCTGGCGGTCGTATCGCGTGCTTCGACCGTCGGGTGGTGGGAAATGCAGGCTTAGACCTGCCAGATTTGAAACCGTCAAGCCGGGGTTTCGCAACGAATTCGGTATATGCGCCCGCGCCTTCCTCGAGACGAAGGCCGTGGCTCCGATCAGTAAACGGGCGTGCCGTAGGGGACAATCGTTTCCACCCTCTCGATCCCGTCGAGTTTCGTGATCGTCCACCGGCCGGAGAGCCTCTCGAGCCGGAACCGCTGCGCCTCGTTGCGGTCCGCATAAACGTACTCGACACGGATGTCCACAGCGCTGGCGGACACCTCCAGGGGCTCATACATTGCAAAGCCCTTGATGGGTTCGTTGTTTTTCATGAGGTACCGTGCGAAGCCCGAGGCCGTCATTTCGGCGACGCTCTGCTGGAGTGTCTTCTTCATCTGCCCGCCGAAGCACTCGATATAAGTGTCTACGTCGCCGTCACGGGCGGCGTCCATCATGCGATTGATCGTGTCGGTTGGCTGGTCGGACTCCTCCGATCCCGCAAACAGCGCTTCGGAGGCGTTCGAGGGAAGGCGCCAGCGAGTTTCCCGGCCGATAACCAGGATGAGCCCGGCCGTGACAACCGAGAGCGTGACGACGTGAGCTTTGCTCAGCTTCGTCATGGCGCCGGCGGGAAGGCCGTCGTGGGGGGAGGGAGTGTCGCCTCGCTCGGTGAGGAAGCCGGCTCTCGTCGGATGATCGTCATATCGAGATTCCCGGCGCTGTCCACGATCGTTTTCTTCAGGCGCGGCAGAACCTCCTCCATGGTCTCGAGGTAAAGGCGGCTGCGGGTGAGCGCCGGGGTCCTGCTGTATTCCGCCGCGAGTTGGGCGAATCGAGCAGCGTCGCCCTGCGCCTCGTCAACGCTGCGTTGCCGGTAGGCCTGAGACTCTTCGAGCAGCTTGGTCGCTTCACCTCGAGCGCGGGGAATCAGGTCGTTGGCATAGCCCTGGGCTTCGTTGATGATGCGGACCGAATCCGCGCGGGCGCTGGCCACATCCCGGAAAGACGCTGCCGTCTCGGCAGGGGGAGCGATGTACTCGATCGAGACGGTCGAGAGAACGACGCCCAGGCCGTACTGGTCGACGAGTTGCTGCGCTTGCAGCCGGACGGTTTCCTGGATCGCCACCTTCTCGGTCGTGAGCACATCGTCCACATTGCGCAACGAGATCTGCCGCGAAAGCTCGGCCTCGGTCGCCGCACTGATTGCCTGTCCTACGTCCTCGGCGCGGAAAAGGTATTCATCCGGTGTTGCGACGCTGTACTGCACCACGGTACGGATGTTGATGAGGTTCTGATCGCCGGTCAGAAACTGTGAGGCCAGCGGCTCGACTTGACCGAGGGGTTGATCGGCCGGCGCCCCGCCGATGAAGGCGCGCTGGCGTTGGAGGACCTTGAGCTTGTGGACCTCGGCGATCGGGTAAGGCCAGGTCAGATGTATTCCGGGCAGGACCCGGCGCTCGACGATCTCCCCGAAGCGAGTCACGACGGCCTGCTGATCGGGGCCGATGATGTAGACGCCCGTCAGCAACCACAGCGCCGCTGCTACGGCCGCGATCAAGCGCCGGCGGTTCCAGGTCGGCGGGCGCTCCTTCTCCACAGGCCGGTTGCTGGGCGAGGCGGGGCGCTTTGTGGGTTCGACGGCGACCGTGGGATCGAGGACGGTGCTCATGGATCTTGCTCTCGTGGCTATTGCCCGCGCGTAAGCAGACGCAACAGCTCCGAATCGGAACTGAGAACGACGGTTGTCTTGTCGTCGAGCGCCTTCTTGTAGGTCTCCAAGGTGCGGGTCAGCTTGTAGAACTGCGGGTTGCGGGAATAGGCCTCGCCATAGATGCGCGCCGCGTCGGCATCGCCCTTGCCCTTGATCTCTTCGGCCTCCTTGTAGGCGGCCGACAGGATTTCCTCGCGTTGGCGGTCAGCGTCAGCTCGAATCCGGAGCGCCTCCTCCTCGCCCTCGGCGCGATACTGCCTGGCGATTCGCTCACGCTCGGCGCGCATTCGGCCAAATACGCTTTGTTTATTCTGCTCCGGCAGGTTCAGCCTCTTGATGCGAACGTCCAGGACATCGATCCCGTATTCCTTCAGCGCCTGCGAGCCGGTCTGCTCGGAAAGTGCATCCAGCATCGACTCCGTCCGCACCCGCGCCGGGTCTACAGAGACGATGGCGTCGAGATCATGGCGTCCCATCGTCGCGGCCAGACCCGCCCAGACGATGTCATGCAGGCGCATCTCGGCCGCCTCAGGGTTTCCGACAGTCTCGACGAAGGTTTGCGGCTCGGCGATCCTCCACAGAACGTAGCTCTCCAACACGAGATTCTTCTTGTCGCGTGTGAGGAACTCGGACGGCGTCGGGTTGTAGACACGCAGGCGCCGATCGAAGTACGTGGCCGTTTCGTAGGGCCACTTGAAGTGCGGCCCTGCTTCGGTAACGGTGTGTACGGGCCTGCCGAACGCGGTGACCAGCACGAACTCGGTTTCCCTCACGGTGAAGAACGACGCGTACAGAAGTAGCACGACCACAACGGCGGCGGCATAGGGTCCCCAGCGGCGATAGTCGGCCAGCACTTCCCCCCGGCTTCGCCGAGTCACAGGTTCGTGGTCATGATGGTGATGATGGTGGTGGTGATGGTCGATGTGATCGTGCATCAGGGTTGCTCCAGGACATCGTCAAACGGGATGGTCGGCTGCGGCGGTATCGACCCGGGCGGCAACATGAGAACGTCGTCTTCGATCGCATACAGAGTGCGGCGGCCCGAGCCGTTACGGTCCAGAACCAGCTTCCGCCGTCCGGGCAGGATCTCATCCATGACTTCGAGGTAGAGGCGTGTTGCATTGGGGCCGGGGGCGCTGCGGTACCCGGATTCGAACTGCCGGAAGCGCGAGGCATCGCCGACGGCGCGGTTCGAACGGCCTTTCGAATAGGCCTCGGCGACGCTGACCCGTGCTCCAGCTTGCCCTCGCGCCAGCGCGACCTGTTCGTTGCGGTATCCCTCGGCGGCGTTGATGCGGCGGCTCTTTTCTTCGAGAGCGCCCGCCACTTCGCGGAAAGCGTCGACGACCTCGACGGACGGATGCACGTCCTGAAAGCGCACCTGCAACACCCGCGCCCCGGTCTGGTACTTGGCGAGGCGGTCGTTGAGCCGCCGCTGCGCCTGCTGCTCGAGGGCCCGGCGGCTCGTCGTCAGCAGATCATCGAGAGCGGTCGAGTTGACGATCCGCTGGATCACCGACTCCGCCGCGACCTGCAACGTCTCTTCCGCGTTGAGTTGCTGAAAGAGATAGGCGTCCGGCCGCTCGAGGTTGTAATGGACGACGGCGGTCATCTCGATCATGTTCTGGTCGCCGGTCAGCATCAACGATTCATCCGGCTTGCGCTCGAAGCGGCCCATGCGATGCTGCGCGTTCCATTCGTAGGCCGGGGGTTCCGACACGTCCTCGCCGGCCTCGGCCGCCACCGTGCGGAAGCCGACCTCGATCGTGCGGACGCGCAGGTCTTCCATCCGCGTCAGCCGCTCGAAGGGATAGGGCAGCTTGTAATGCCAGCCCGGCTGCTCATGCGGCGTCACCTTGGCTCCGAGACGCTCGATGACGCCGACCTCACCCGGTTGGATGGTATGGAAGCCGCTCAGAACCCACAATGCCGCGGCAGCCAGGAGCGCCGGTTTGACCAACGCGCGTCTGCGATCCCACAGCCATGCAAAGCCGGCGGCCGGGTCGAGATGACTGAGCCAATGCTTGAGATCGTGCCACCAGGAGCGGACCGGCGTCCGCTCGAAGAGACGCAGCAGCCAGGTCCGTTGCCCCCTCGGCCGCTCGACCCTGAGCAGCCGCACGGAATTGACCATCACGAAGAAGGACGCGATCTGATGGACGATGGCCGCGCCGATCGGCCCGAGCAAGCCGCGGCTGGCGGCCAGCACGGCAAGCACGTTGACGATGCCCGCGAAGATGATGATGTTCTGCCAGACGATGGCTACCGCCCTGCGGCTCACGACGAGCAGCCGGGGCAGCTTTTCGAGCGAACGGTTGAGGTCGACGACATCGGCCGCCTCCGCCGCGATATCGGCCCCCGATCCTGCCACGGCCACCCCGACGTCGGCCGCTGCCAGAGCGGGTGCGTCGTTAACGCCGTCGCCGATCATCGCGACCTTGCGTCCCTCGGCCTGCAACTGGCGAATCCGCTCGAGCTTCTGCTCGGGCAGAAGCTCCGACTCGACGTGCGGGATGCCGACCTCGCGCGCCACGGCCTGGGCGGCGCTCTTGCGATCGCCGGTCAGGAGAATTACGTTCTGGATGCCCAGGTCCTCGAGTTCGTGGACGGCGTCATGGGCGCCCTGGCGGGCCGTATCCCGCAGCAGGATCGCTCCCACGAGCTGCTCATCGGCCGCGACAAGAACGGCGGTTGCTCCTGCGCGGTCGGCCTCTTCGAGGTACGAATCGACGCCGCGGATGCCGTTCTCGGCCAGAAACGCCGCGTTGCCCGCCCGGACCCGTCTTCCGCCCACGTGGCACTCCGCACCACGGCCGGGAACGATCTCGGCGTCGCTGGACGTCTCGAACTCGACGCCCCGCTCTTGGGCGGTTTGGACAATCACTTTCGCCAACGGGTGATCGGAGCCGCTTTCCGCCGAGGCGCCGTAGGCCAAGACCTGATCTTCGGCGAAACCTTCCGCCGGAAGCGTCTTGGTGATCTGAAAGGCGCCGGACGTCAACGTGCCGGTCTTGTCGAAGACGACCGTGTCGACCTTCGAGCCCAGTTGAAGAATCGATCCGCCCCGGACGAGAATTCCCCGGCGGGCCAAACCGCCGATCCCGGCCACCATCGCCGCCGGTGTCGCCAGAATCAACGCGCAGGGACAGCCGACGATGAGAACGGCGACCGTCCGCAGCCAATCGGACGTGAAGTAGTAGGTTCCCCCGGCCGCCAGAAGCAACGCCGGCAGAAAGTATTGCGCGTAGCGGTCGGCTTGGCGCACTACCGGCGCCCGCCGCGTTTTCGCAGCCTCCACCAGCTCGACAACCCGCGCCAGTGTGCTTTCTTCAGCCCGATGGCTGACGCGAATATGCAGCAGGCCGTGGCCGTTCAGGGTGCCGGAGTAGACATCATCTCCCTCGGCCTTGTCACGCGGGACGGACTCGCCGGTGATCGGGCTTTCGTCGACGCTCGATTGGCCGCTCAGGACAACGCCGTCGGCCGAGATGCGTTCTCCGGCGCGCACGACAATGGTGTCGCCGGGGACGAGGTCCTGAACCGGGACATCCACTTCTTCACCGTCGCGCAGCACTCGCGCCCGGTGAGGCAGTTGCTCGACGAACTTGTGGATCGCGGCCTCGGTGCGTCCCGCGGCGTAGGCTTCCAGCCCCTCGCCGACAAGCATGATGAACATCGCCTCGGCGGCGGCCAGATACTCGCCCACGGTAAGGGCGGCCCCGGCGGCGATGCAGATCGCCAAGTCTGCGGAGATGCGCTTCTCGAGTAGCTCGCCGATCGCACGGGAAAATGTTCCATACCCCGCAAGCAGAGTCAGAAAGATTGCCGTATCGATCCCCAGGATCGACGAGAACAACCCTGTGACGTTGAGCAGAAGCAGGACGCCGACGGCCGTCGTGAAGCCGATGTATTTGACCCGCTCCCGCGCGTCCCGGTTGATGGAATGGTCTTCGCTAACGACGTGCAATGCAGTTCAAGATAGCAGAACGAGCGGCCCGTATCCGGCAGGAACAGCGTTGACGAGCGGACTCGCTCCGATCGGCCCGGGAGTCTTCCGGGCCCATGTCATGATCGGGATTTCGCTCTGTGGATCGAGGATGCGAACACCAGCCCGCTTCTCCGCGCGGTCAAGGGAGTATTCAATGGCCAACCAGCGTTTGGGCGGCGAGCTTGCTGTGATACGGTACAGCAAGCTCGATCGCATGGGTCCAACCCATGGAGGCCATTCTCGATCTCATCCTGTTGGGGTTCGGCATCGTCCTTCTCGTGATAGTGCGGAGGGCGCAGAAGACGGCTGGCCACAACCGCTCCCGAGCGGCGCATCTCGAGGCGGAGCTGAAGGCGACACGGTCGGCCCTTGTGAATCGGATCAATGTCCTTGAGAAACAGGTAACGGACCTTCAAGCCGGCAGGGCCGTCGAGACGCCGTCCGAGCCGGAACAGCCGGCGCCAGGGCAAGCGTCGCTGCCGGAGCCGGAGCCTGCGACCGTGGATTCTACCGGGGAGTCGCCTGCAGTCGAGCCTGAAGTCGCCGCCCCCACTCCGCCGCCGCAACCTGCCGCCCCGTCAGCGCCTCCCCGATCGCCGGGTGAACCGCCGCCGCTGGCGCAGCTCTCGCGCCGCATCGACTGGGAGCAATGGATCGGCATCAAGGGCGCCGCCGTGCTGGGCGGGATCGTTCTCGCGCTGGCGGCAGTCATGTTCCTGCGCTACGCGATCGAATACGACTTGATTCCGCCGACCGTGAGGGTCGCGATCGGCTTGGCCACGGGGATCGCGGCCATTGCAGTCTCCGAGCGGCTGCGGGGACGCGAGTATGTGACCACGGCCAACGCGCTGGCGTTCGGGGGCATTGTCGTGCTCTACGTCTCGGTGTGGGCGGCGCGCGTTTTGTACGGGCTGGTGCCGCTGAGTCTGGGATTCCTGCTGATGATTCTCGTGACGGTGGCATGCGGCGCTCTCGCCTGGAGGCATCGGGCTCGTGAGATCGCGCTGCTGGGGCCGATCGGAGGTTTCGCCACGCCGATTCTGATGTCCACGGGCCACGACGACCCGATTGGACTCTTTGGCTACGTGCTGCTGCTCGACGTGGGGCTGCTGTGGTTGGCGCGGGTACGCCGCTGGCCGTGGTTGATGATTCTGGCGCTCTTCGGAACCTTCTTCTACGAGGCGCTCTGGGTTCTATTCCGGATGGGACCGGATCGGACCGAGATCGGGCTCGGCGTGCTCGTGTTGTTCGGCCTGTTCTTCAGCTTGGCTCTGGGGCTGCGCAAGCCGAAGGAGATCACATCCGAGCAGGACGCCATGGAGCGGCTGGTGCAGCTCGCCGGTGCGTGGGCTCCGTTCGGGTTGGCGCTCTATTTCGCCGCCCGTGCGGATCTGGGCGATCACCTTTATCCCGTCGCGGCGCTGATGTTGGTGTTGTCGATAGCAGCCGGTTGGCTCGGCCGAACCGAGCGGATGCCGCAACTCCCGGCGGGAGCGGCGGCGGGTTGTGTCGCGGTGGTGATGGCTTGGCTCTTGCGGACGGACTTTACTACGGCTCTGGCTTGGGAAGCTTCAGTGGTCTGTATTGCGCTCACGGGAGCGTTTCACGCTTTCCTTGAGCTCGACAAGCGGCGGCCGGTCGAGCCGGGACAAATCACGGGGGCCAAACCTGCCGTGATCACATCGCTCGGGTTCCTCGGCCTGCTGGCGCTGGTCGCGATGAGGGTAACGGGGACACCGCTCTGGCCCTGGATGGCCGGATGGACGGCGCCGGCGGGCATGGCGTTCCGGCAAGCGGGCGTATCCGGACGCGGGCTCATCCAACAGGCGGCCGGTTTCGGATTGGCTCTTGGGTTCTCCCTGTTTTTCTTGACCTTTCACGGTAGTTCGTCGCTTCCTCCCGACACCCTGTTCTTCGGGTTGGTGGTCCTCGCCGGGTTGGGACTTCAAATCATCGCGTTCCGCCGGAAGGAATCGCGGCTGCGCCGGTCGGCCGATTGGGCTGCGGCGGCGTTTGCGATGACGGTCTTGTTTCTGATGCTTTTTGAAAGCTCGGCCCCCGGTATCGAGGCATGGCTGTACTTGGCCGCGACGATTACGCTGGGCTTCTTGAGCGTGCTCTCGGCGGCTCGGCTGAAGAGCGGCGGACTCTATTTCGCGGTAGTGGCTTTGCTTTCCTGCAATCATTTTCTTTGGGTCGAGAGCGGAATCTTCGGCCGCGGCGGCCATGAGGCGGCGTTGCTGTCGATGGCGTCGCAACTGGCGGTCGTGATCGCGCTTTCCTACGTGCCTTTCCTTGCAGGCACGAGCCTCTTCCGGCGGCGCTGGGCGTGGTATGGCGCAGCTCTCTCGGGACCGGCCTGGTTCTTCCCGTTGCGCCAACTCTTCGAAGCTCGTTTCGGTGACGCTGCGATCGGGTTGCTGCCGGTCGTGCTGGGGTCGGTGTCTCTAGGCGCGGTATTCATGGCGCGCCGGCTCGGGCCGCCGGACGATGCCGATCGGCTGAGGCCGCTGGTCTGGTTCTCGGCGGTAGCCTTGGGATTCGCAAGCATCGCCATCCCCCTGCAACTCGACAAGGAGTGGATCACCGTCGGCTGGGCGCTGGAAGGATTTGCGGTAATCACGCTGTGGAAGCGTTTGGACCATCCGGGGCTCAAGTACTTCGGTTTGGCGTTGCTGGCGGCAGTGACCCTGCGCCTGGTCGCCAACCCGGGTCTATTGGAGTACTACGAACGCTCCGGTCTCCCGATTGTGAACTGGCTGATGTACACGTACCTGATCCCTGCCGCTGCGCTGCTCGGCGGGCTGCGCCATCTTCGGGACCGGGAAGTAGAGCGGGCCCGCTCTTGGGAGGAGAACCTGTATTCGGGTCGGCGACCGTTGGGCGCGATCGTCTGCGGGATGGCGGCCGTGGCGGTCGTGTTCACTTGGATCAACTTGGCGATTTTCGATTTCTACGCCGAAGGCGCCGCGTTGACGATTTCATTCGAGCGCATGGCTGCCCGCGATCTTACGTTGTCGCTTGCCTGGGCCTTGTATGCGCTGCTGTTGCTCGGTATCGGTTTCAAGCGGGACAGCGAAGGGCTGCGGTGGGTCAGCCTGGCGTTCCTGGTGCTCACCATCGGAAAGGTTTTTCTGCACGATCTGGGTGAGCTGGAAGACCTTTACCGGGTGGCGTCTCTCGTCGGTCTGGCGCTTTCGTTGATCCTGGTTTCACTGGCGTATCAGAGATTCGTCTTCAGCAAGCGCTCGGCGAAGGAGGACTCATGAACCTGCGGCTTGCTCGATTCGCCGCGTTCATGCTGCTGGCGGCAGGCTTTTCGGCAACGTTTTCGCATATGGGCTCGGGCCGCGCACTCCGTCCTCAATATGACCCGAGGCGGCTGGTATGCGTTGTGCAAGTTCCTTCTTTCGGAGAGCAGGCGAAGGATGCCGGGCAGATATTCGACGTACCGCCGGAGCGCCTCGGGGAGATTGCGCCCAGCCCGGATTTCGACCAGGGCTCCTATGCGTTGCTGTTGGGGAACTCGCGGGACGAAGCGCACCGTACGATCCTCTGGACGGTTCTGATCGCCACCGTGGGGTTCCTCGCCATGCTCACGCTGCGGCTGGTGCGCCAGGGCAGGAGAACCCCGGACGGCAATCCCCAGCCGGAAACGTCATCCGAACAAAACCAGTAAGATGTCTATGTTGCGTTCGCATTGATCCCGATGCCGAATCACTGCGGCATCTGAAGTACCTGCGAGTCGTCGAACCTCCCGCATCGTTTGGGAGAGCTTCCTAATTGCAAACCCGGGTGTGCGGTCCACCCTGAATCGGTGAATACATGTCAACGGAGACGGCAAAGAGCCTTGTCACTCTGCTCGATGACAAGGCCAATCTGATGCGAATCCACTCGATTCGCTCCACCACGGAAGCAGGCAGCGGGCACCCGACAAGTTGCGCATCCGCCGCCGAGATCATGTCGGCGCTCTTCTTTTCGGTGATGCGCTACGACCCCAATGACCCGGCTCATCCCGACAACGACTTCTTCGTCCTTTCGAAGGGACATGCGGCTCCGCTGCTGTATGCCGCTTGGGCCGAAGCCGGACTCATCCCGAAGGAAGAGTTGCTGCGGCTGCGCAAGATCGACTCTGACCTGGAGGGTCACCCTTCCCCGAAGCTGCCGTTCGTTGATGTGGCCACCGGGTCGCTCGGACAAGGGCTCTCGGCGGGCGTGGGCATGGCGTTGGCGGCTCGGCTCGACAACAGGGACCATCGCATTCATGTGCTGATGGGCGACGGCGAATCGGCCGAGGGATCGGTTTGGGAAGCTGCGGCAATGGCGGCCGACGAAAGACTCGGCAACCTTTGCGCGACCGTCGACGTGAACCGGCTGGGCCAGAGCGAGCCCACCATGCTCGAACACGACATGAAGACGTACCGCATACGCTGGGAAGCGTTCGGTTGGCAGGCGCTCGTCGTTGACGGACATGACGTCGCGGAACTGCTCGAGGCCTATGAGAAGGCCGCGGCGACATCGGACAAGCCGACGGTCGTGCTGGCTCAAACCTACAAGGGCCGCGGCATCGAGTTCGCCGAAGACAAGGACGGGTGGCACGGCAAACCCTTCCCGAAGGGCGAGAAGACCGACGATGCCGTGGCGGCCATCGAAGCGCGGCTTTCCGGTGAAGCGGTTGATTGGCGGCCGAAGCTTCCGGTTTCGAATGGGCGGGCGCCGGCAAACCCGAGGTTCCCGCCGGGTCCGGGCTACGCAGTCGGTGACTCGCTCGCGACGCGCCAGGCATTTGGCGCCGCCTTGGCTGCGCTTGCAAGAGCCGACTCCCGCGTGGTTGCCCTGGATGGCGATGTCAAAAACTCGACCTTCACCCAGGACATCGAGAAAATCGCGCCGCAGCGCTTCTTCCAAGGCTTTATCGCCGAGCAGAACATGGTGGGCGCGGCCATAGGCCTTGCGGCGAGGGGGAAGATTCCGTTCGCGGCCAGCTTCGCATGCTTCCTGACCAGGGCGTATGACTTCATGCGCATGGCGGCGATCAGTTCCTCGAACATCAAGCTTGTCGGCACTCACGCAGGAGTCTCGATCGGCGAAGACGGTGCGTCGCAGATGGGTCTCGAAGATCTCGCCATGACCTGCGCCGAACCGAACTACACGGTCCTGTATCCGAGCGACGGCACCAGCGCATGGCGGGCCACTCAACTGGCCGCCGCTACGGAGGGGCCCGTCTACGTTCGCACCAGCCGTCCGAAGACGCCGGTCATCTATCACGCGGGCGAGCGGTTCGAGGTCGGCAAATGCAAGGTCCTCCGCCAGAGTCCGGACGATTGCCTGGCGATCGTCACCGGTGGCGTCACGCTTTTCGAGGCGCTCGCGGCGCATGACGAACTGGCGAAGGAGGGCATCGCGGTTCGTGTCATCGACCTGTTCAGCGTTCAGCCGATTGACCGCCAAGCCCTTCTACAGACCGCTGAGGCCACCGGGGGCCGCTTCATCACCGTCGAGGACCATTACCCCCATGGCGGCCTCGGAGACGCAGTGCTGTCCGCCCTGGCGACCGAACCCGTCCAGGTTCACAAGCTGGCCGTCCGGTCCATTCCCCGCAGCGGTCCCTCCGCGTCTTTGCTGGATCTGTTCGGCATTTCGGCCCGCCACATCATCAGTGCCGCAAAGAGCATCGTCTGAGCGAGGCGCGAGCCGCCTGGCGCGCGGATCGATGCTGTACCGGTGATAGCATGAAGGCGGCGTGGAGATTGCCGTACTGATCGGGTTTGCCCTGTTGGCCGCGGTCGCCTTTCAGTGCAGTGGATGCTGCCGGCGCGGCCCATAGCGCGCAGCCGGCCGCGGCGCTGCAAAAAACCAGGCGTCACGAGGCGCCGCGCGGCCTCCGGCGCGCGGGCGGCTGCCTGGCCTGCATTTCTTCACCACGTGGCGAGGCGAAGTGCGTGAGAGGGCCGTCAGGACGAGGCGCGAGACGCTTGGCGCACGCAGGAGGCGTACTTTACGGCTCACCGTCCGTCAGACATTTCTTCTGGAGCGAACCAGTCCTCCGCCAATGGTTTTTCACGAATCACGAGACACGAAACACGAATCACGGTCTTTTCCCGTGTGCTTCGACGGTCGGGTGGTGAGAAATGCCGGTTAACCGCCAGAGGGAGTTGAAGAGGCTCCATGTCTTCTGTTTCCATCCCTGCGCAAAGCGCTGACGTGCTTCATCCGGAAGGGAGCTTCCGTCATCTTCCCCCGAACCGTAGTGGTCACAGAGACCGCTGCTACATGAACTTGGTGCTGCATGACGGCTTCCCCAACACGTCAGGCCGCGCGAAGATGGGCGGCCGTTTTGAAGCTGCCTGCGCCGAGTGGTTTGAAGCGTCGTTTGCTATGTATCACAACTCGGGCTCCGGGACGATGATGGCTGGTTTCTCACGGCCCCAGCCGGGCCGGGTGATGAAGTCATTCACGGCATTCGTTGTTGTCCAATGTGGCGCAGAGCCGGGTTTCGCGTTCAGCGAGCCCGAGGAACATCGGTTGTAGAGTGAAAGGATCATTTACCGTGCCAAACCATATCTCATTCCATCGCCGTAGTATGCTGGCGTCCGCGGCGGCAAGCGCAGGTCTGGCGTTCCTCCACAGCACCCAAGCCGCACTGCCGGCAGCGGCCGCGGCCAAGCGCTCTCCGATGCTGCCCCGGGACCTCAAAAAGAAGATTCAGGGTCCGATCATGTCTATCCCCACACCCTTCACCGCTGAGTTCGCGGTGGACTACCAGGCGGTGCGCAACCTGGTAAGACAAGGACTCGATCATGGAATTATTGTCTATGAGCTTACGGCTGGGGACAGCAAATATGCTGCCCTGAGCTATGAGGAGATCAAAGAACTGACGCGTGTCCTGGTTGAAGCCGTCGGGGATAAGGGCACCGTCATAGCCGCTACAGGCGCCTGGTGGACTCAACGAGCTGTAGAATACGCCCGATACGCTGAATCGGTCGGCGCCGACGGCGTCCAGGTACTGTTGCCAGGGAGTGGTTCAGAGGACACCTACGTTGCCCACTATCGTGAGATTGCAGACGCTACCAAGCTGGGAATCATACTGCACGGCAACTTTCCGTTGCCTCTGGTGGAGAGGCTCAGTCAGATCGAATCCGTTGTGGGAATGAAGGAGGATGTGAGCGAGAAATACTACTATGACATTCAACGGAAGTTCGGACAACGACTGGCCATATTCGGGGGAGGTCAGAAGTGGCGGTTTCTTGTCGGGCATCGGTATGGTTCCAAGGGATATCTGAGTACCTTCAGCACCTTCGCCCCTCAGATAGCCGTTCGCTTTTGGAAGGCTCTGCAGCGTGGTGACCTGAGCGCTGCGCGTGATATTGTTCTGAAATACGACCAGCCCTTATTTGATTTTTGCTTGAGTGGAAAACGACCGTTTTTCACCTACTGGCACGGAATCATGGAGTGCTTTGGTGTCACGAAGCGGTATCTTCGACCACCTGCTCCCAGTTGTGACGAAGAAGACATGCGGGAAGTGAAGGCTTTTGTAAAGACGCTCGCGCTGTGATCGATGGGGTAGGCGTAACGTAATGGCGGATGCACTTCAGTCTTTCTCCGGATAAGGCGCCGGATCCCGCAGCGCCCGAGAACAGGTTGTCTTCGACCTCAAAGACAGCCTCGACCTCCCGAACAATACCGTTTTCGGTGCTCGATAGCCCTGCCTGCTCGCGCCCCTGTCAACTCTTAGCCTGCATTTCTCACCACGTGGCGAGGCGAAGTGGGTGAGAGGGCCGTCAGGACGAGGCGCGAGTCGGGCGGAGGAAAAAGGCGCGCGCAGGAGGCGTACTTTACGGCTCACCGTCCGTCAGACATTTCTTCTGGAGCGAACCAGTCCTCCGCCAATGGTTTTTCACGAAACACGAATCACGGCCTTTTTCTCGCGTGCTTCGACCGTCGGGTGGTGAGAAATGCAGGCTAGTCCCGCCCCCGCCC
>JAPPLB010000079.1 GCA_028819575.1 Bryobacterales bacterium
GAAGCCCTGGCGGTCGTATCGTGTGCTTCGACCGTCGGGTGGTGAGAAATGCAGGATGGTCCTATACTGAAACTTCGAATGCGTTTCGAGCGGCATCACCGGCATCATCACTACGCCCATGCAAGGCGCAGCGGCCGGCGGCTGCGCGGAAAACGGTAAACGCCCAACTTTTCCGAGACCCGAAGCCCGCCGGCATCGCGCCGAGCGGGTTTTTTATTTATTGAAGAAAGGCGCAACATGGAAGTGAACTTTTCGAAAACGAACGGGCTGGTGCCGGCAGTGATTCAAGACGCGGCTGACAGCACGGTCCTGATGGTCGGTTTCATGAACCAGGAAGCCCTGGACCTGACGCGCGAAACCGGCCGAGTGACGTTCTACAGCCGATCGCGAGACAAGCTCTGGACGAAGGGCGAGACCTCAGGCCACTACCTGTTGACGAAGGAAATCCTGGTCGATTGCGACGAAGACACGCTGGTCATCAAGGTCGAGGCGCGAGGTCCGGGCGTTTGCCATAATGGCTTTAGAAGTTGCTTCTATCGCCGTTGGGAAGGCGGTGAGTGGAAGCAGGTCGACCAGCCGGCTTACGATCCCGCCTCGGTTTACAAGTCGTAGTTTCTTCCGGGCATCCCATGCTGAAGATCATCGGGAGCACTGACGAGCCTGCTCTGGAGCGGTTGTTGAAGCGGCGTCAGACGCGTTGGGACCGCGCCGAGGCAACGGTGACACCGATTCTGGAGGCCGTCCGCAAACGCGGCGACCGGGCTCTTCTGGAGTACGCTCGCAAGTTCGACGGGCTCGAAAGAGCATCACTTCGCATCCCGGCTGCCGAGCTGACCTCTGCAGAAAAGGAACTTCCCAAAGACTTGCGGCGAGCCATCCAGACGGCCTCGCGTCAAATCCGGCGGTTTGCCGAACTACAGAAGCCGCGCAGTTGGACGAAGTCCATCGGCGGAGCGAAGCTTGGCCAGATCGTTCGTCCCTTGTCCTCCGTGGCCGCGTACGTTCCCGGCGGGCGCTACCCTCTGCCCTCGACGCTGATGATGACGATCATCCCGGCCCAGGTGGCGGATGTGCCCATCGTGTCCGTCGCATCGCCTGGACCCTCGCCCGCGACGCTGGGCGTCGCCGGCCACCTTGGCGTGTCGAACTTCTTCCACATGGGCGGTGCGCAGGCCATCGCCGCATTCGCCTTCGGAACGGAATCCGTGCCTCGCGCCGAACGCATCGTCGGGCCCGGCAACATCTACGTCGCGGCGGCGAAGAAGCTGCTCGCCGGGAGCGTTGGAATCGACTTTCTTGCGGGCCCAACGGAGATTCTTTTAATCGCTCCCAAGGAGGCCACAAAGAAAGACGCCCGGGGCCTCGCCGCCGACATGCTTGCACAAGCCGAGCACGATGTAGACGCGAGCGCCGTGTTACTAACGACTTCGAAGCGTCTTGCCCGATGGGTTGCGGCGGAGGTCTTTCGGCAACTCGAAACACTGACTACGCGTGCCGTCGCATCCAAATCCATCGCACGTAACAGCGCCGTCATTGTGGTTTCGTCCTCCGACGAGGCGATGGAACTCGCAAATCGCTTCGCCCCGGAGCATCTTTCCGTTCCCGACGCCTCATGGCTGGACAGTATCAAGAACGCCGGCAGCATCTTCGTCGGGAGCTGGAGTCCTGAGGCGGCCGGTGACTACGCATCCGGCCCGAATCACGTTCTGCCGACCGGAGGAGGCGCCACCCTGCGCGGTGGTCTGTCAGTGTTGGACTACGTAAAGATCATCTCCGTTCAGGAGTTGAACGAGAAGAGCCTGCGCGCCCTTGCACCGGCAATCACGACACTGGCGCGCACCGAGGGTCTGGAAGCCCATGCTCGATCAATTGAGGCGCGTCTCGATGGCTGACACAACCCTGACGGTGCGGCCGCAACCACGCGAAGCCATCGTGCGGATGGCCCCCTACCACCCTCCCACGAGCGGACGGCGCGGCAAGTTGCGTCTCGACTTCAACGAAAACACTGCCGGCTGCTCGCCGCGTGTGGTGGCGTTGCTGAAGCGGATTGCCGAACCTGACTTTTTTGCGATCTACCCCGAATACACCGAAGCGTCTCCAAAAATCGCGGAGTGGCTGGGACTCGGCCCCGATCAACTGCTTCTCACGAACGGCACCGACGAGGCGATCCAATGCCTCATCAACACCTACGTCGATTCAGGCGACGAGGTCCTCATCACGTGGCCGACGTATGCGATGTACCAGTTCTATGCCGAACTCGCCGGAGCGACTCCCCGGCGGGCGCCGTACCTGCTTCCGGACCTGACATTCCCTCTCGAGGAGCTTCTGGACAGCATCTCCGAACGCACGAGCGCGATCCTTCTCGCCAATCCGAACAACCCCACCGGAGGAGCGATCGGCATCACCGAAATCGAGCAGATCCTCGATCGGGCCGGAGAAGCGGTGGTGCTAATCGATGAAGCGTACTTCGAGTTCTACAATGTCACGGCGCTCGACCTGCTCGAGAGCCATCCAAACCTTTTTGTGAGCCGCACCTTCTCCAAGGTCTACGGCATGGCCGGATTCCGCATCGGCTGTCTGCTATCACAGGCTGAAAACGTCGCTACCGTCGCCAAAGGGCAGTCACCCTACAGCGTGAATTCGCTAGCCGCGGCTTGCTCTCTGGAGGCGATTGACGACCAGGAGTACATCAACAACTACGTCACCGAGGCGCTCGCAGCGCGGCAAGTTCTCGCAGCCGGCCTCTCCGATCTCGGAATCAAGCACTTTCACAGCGAAGCGAATTTTGTCCTGGCGCGGTTCGGGGACCGCTCGAAGGCTGTCTGCGACCGGTTGCGCGAGCAGGGCATCCTGATACGCGACCGCAGCCACGAGATTCCCGGAACAGCCCGGATCACCGCCGGAAGGCGCGACCAAGCTGAGAAACTGCTCGAAGAGCTAAAGCAGATCCTGACCGACATTACAGGTTGAGCGCATCATGAAAAAAGCTTCCATCGTCAGGAATACCAAGGAAACGCAGATCCGAGGCCAACTGCGCATCACGGGGAAAGGCGAGTACAACGTCTCGACGGGAATCCATTTCTTCGACCACATGCTCGAGTTGTTCGCCAGGCATGGCGGCTTCGATCTCGATCTCGAGGCTAGCGGCGACCTCAACGTTGACCAGCACCACACCGTCGAAGACACAGGGATCGTGCTCGGCCAATGCTTCTCAAAAGCTCTCGGAGATCGAGTCGGCATCAACCGCGCCGGCTACTTCGTGATGCCGATGGACGAGTCCCTGGCCGTCGTTGCGGTCGATCTCAGCGGGCGCCCGGCGCTGGTCTATCACGCGCCCACGCGTTTCCGTCTCGTCGGCGATTTGCAAACCGAGCTGCTGCATGACTTCTTCGACGGTTTCGTGAACCACTGCGGCTGCAACCTGCACGCCCGCGTGCTGTACGGACGATCGAACCATCACAAGATCGAAGGACTGTTCAAGTGTTTCGCGCGGGCCATGCGCTTTGCCTGCTCGACGGACGAACGGCTGAAAGACCAGCTCCCGAGCACCAAGGGATTGCTGGAGGTGAAAGCGTAGCTCCATGATCGCCATCTTTGACTACGGTGCCGGCAACCTTCGGTCCGTCGAGAATGCCCTCGACGCGATCGAAGTGAAGTATGAGATCGTCAACGACGCCGAAGGCTTGGCCCGGGCCGAGCGGATCATCCTGCCCGGGGTCGGCCACTTCGGACAGTTGATCCGGTCGCTCGACTCGCTCGGTGTTCGCGAAGCCTTCAAGGAACGCATCTCCGCCGGCGTGCCTTTTCTCGGCATCTGCTTGGGACTGCACGCCCTGTTCGAGCGCAGCGAAGAAGCACCGGAACTCGACGGCCTTGGCGTCTATCCCGGTGAAGTCAAGCGGTTCCCCAAGGACGCACGCGTGCCTCACATGGGTTGGAACGAACTGGAATCGCAGGGCAGTCCGCGGCTGCTCGCCAACCTCCCGTCCCGGCCTTACGTCTATTTCGCACACAGTTACTACGTGCCCGAAGAGATAGGCAGTGACAATTCAGCCGCCTTATGCGAATACGGCGTTCGCTACACGGCGGCCCTGGAAGCCGGAAACGTGTTCGGCGTGCAGTTCCACCCCGAAAAGTCCGGCTCGGTCGGCCAGCAGATTGTCCGTAACTTCCTCGCATGCTAGCGAAGCGCATCATTCCCTGCCTGGACGTCAAAGCGGGGCGCGTTGTCAAAGGCGTCAACTTCGTCGAGCTGCGCGACGCGGGCGATCCGGTCGAGTTGGCCAACGTCTATAACCGCGACGGAGCGGACGAGCTGGTCTTCCTCGACATCACCGCCTCCAGCGACCGCCGGGAAATCATGAAAGACGTCGTCGAGCGGACCGCCCGGCAGGTCTTCATTCCGCTCACGGTAGGCGGCGGCATCCGCTGCGTCTCAGACGCCCGGGACATCCTGGTCGTCGGCGCGGACAAGGTATCGGTCAACACCGCCGCTGTCGAGCGCCCAGAGTTGATCACCGAACTCTCCGAGGAGTTCGGCGCGCAGGCGGTCGTTCTCGCCATAGACGCTCGCCGCAACGGTCCCAGCCACTGGAATGTCTACACCTATGGAGGCCGCAAAGACACGGGTATCGACGCCGTTGAGTGGGCCGCTCGCGGCGAAGGGCTCGGCGCCGGTGAAATACTGCTCACGTCGATGGACCGTGACGGCACTCAAGTCGGCTTTGACTGCGACCTTACCCGCGCCATCTCCCGGAACACGCAAATCCCGGTCATCGCGAGCGGCGGGGGCGGCCGGCCACAGGATTTCATTAACGTACTCGACGATGGAGAGGCCGACGCCGCATTGGCTGCGTCGATCTTCCATTATGGGACGCACACCGTCATCGGTCTCAAGCAGACGCTCAAGCAACATGGCGTCGTGGTGCGTACGACGGGCTAGATCGACCGTGCCACTCTACGGCTACTCTCTTGAAAGGGCAGTCCGCTGGTTCACGATCGAAGAACTTGACTCCAGAAGCTGGAATATTCCGGAATCATTCCAATTCCATAGCCGGCAAGCGAAGAGCCGTCTCACAACTCCATGATCATTCCCTGCATCGATCTGATGGGCGGCAAAGTTGTCCAATTGATCCAAGGACGCGAAAAGGCGCTGGAAGGCGAGTCGCCCGAAGTGATGCTCGAAAAGTTCGCGGCCTTCCCCGAGATTCAGGTGATTGATCTCGATGCGGCGATGGGCAGGGGGTCGAACAACGACATCGTTCTGAAGTTGGCATGCAGCGCTGTCGTGCGGGTGGGCGGCGGTGTCCGGTCGGTCGAGCGGGCCCGTGAACTCGTCGAAGCCGGCGCCTCCAAGGTGATCATCGGTACTTCCGCTTTTGATGCAAACGGCGTCCGACATGACTTCCTGAGGGAAGTCAGCCGGGAGATCGGGAAGGATCGGCTCCTATCCGCACTTGATTCAAAAAACGGGCATATCGTCGTCAAGGGCTGGCAAGAGGCCACTTCATGGCGGGCGGAAGAGGTCATTGACCAACTCGAACCCTATAGTGTGGGATTCCTCTGTACCTACGTCGACAAAGAGGGGATGCTGCAGGGGACTGACCTCGATTGGTATCGCCGTCTCCGCCTCGCCACGCGGCTGGAGTTGACCGCCGCCGGAGGCATTACCACCATCGAAGAGATCAAATCGCTCGACGAACTCTCAATCCACGCAGCACTGGGAATGGCGATCTACACCGGACGTCTGGATCTCGGCGAATTGACAGACCTGCAAAATCAAAGCTCCCGTGGATGCACGGGAGCCTGATATCATCCTTCGGCGTCGCCACCACTCGTGAAACGAGTGATCTAGTAGGAGTAAGAGCGTTCCCGGCGACGACGCTCCTGCGGCTCTTCCGACAGTTCTTCCTGGCACGTCACGCAATAAAGCGCCCACGGAACCGCCTGGAGCCGCTTGATAGAAATCGGATCGTTGCACTCGGGGCAAATCCCGTATCCACCGTCATCGACCCGGACCAGTGCCTCCTCGATCTCGCGAAGCAACATCACATCAATGTTGTTGCGGTTGAGAAAAATCCATTCCTCATGGCTCTGCACGGGAAGATCCTCCAAGGCGGGAGGGTCCTCACCGCGGTCGAGAGCCTTAGCGGCTTTTGACGAGCCCAAGCTGGTTTGTATTTCCTCCGCTTTGGCTTCCAATACGGTACGAAACTGCTTGATCTGAGCCTTTGTCACTCCGTTCGTCGTTCCCTTAGTCATTTTTCACTCTCCCCGTTCTCAGTTAATCCGGTCCGACGGGCTAATCAGTCCATGGACGGTTCGATTCAGGTCTTGTTAGACCCCACACGAACCCATTGGGTTTCAGTTTCCTCCACACGAATGACCAAGTCGCTTGCGAGGCCGCACCCGCGCGGGAAACAACTGAACCTACAACAGGGCCAGTCGTCGGATGACTACCGCCTATTTACGTCGACACCGGAAAACCTGATTCAAAAACCTACTGAAGCCGCGGGATCACCCGTCTGACCCGGCGACAGTGCGGGAATTTCCTCCGATTATACGTACGAAGCCGCTTTTTGGCAAGGAAAAAATGCACACCCAATGCACACTCGTTGCCAAGTGGCCTCGCGGTCAGCAGTACTGACAGACTGCGACACCCACCTCTACCAATACCCAGCAAGATTTTATCACATGCTGTCAAGTACCTTTTGGCTCAGTTGACGTCAACCCCAGACAATAATGTCCGCTTTTGAGAAGTGGTCAAGGGTGGCAAAGCCCCTCAACCCTTGGAAAAGGCAGGGACTTTCAGAAAGACTCGGGATGCCGGGTGGGAATTGCGGAACCGTCGCTTCACGCTGTTTCGCAGCGGTGCGCTGTGCTGGCGCTGTGCTGCTGGCAACGGGCTTTCATTCATGCTGAAACCTTGCTCGAAGGTACCCACGAATCGGAATAGCTCGTGATGGTAGATGCCAGCGGTTAGCCGATCATCACAGAGTGGAGATTCGGATACTCGATGCCTCGTGGAGGCAAGACCCCAAAGCCCGGCATCTCGTGACAGATCCATCTTAGCGGGTGCCTCTCAGGCGGTAGAGCTTCATCTTCAACTCCGTGTAAAACACAGAATCCAGAGGCCGCTTCAAGGAAAACCGGTAAACCGACGGACGGCGCACGAAGGACTCACTCCCGCCCAGGGCATGCACCTCAAATCGGTAGGGGTCAGAAGACCACACGGCCGCAACGTCACGGTCCAGCCGCCATTTCCGTGATTCTCCAGGCGCCTCGGTCGAATACATGATCCACTGCGGAGTGAAGTAGAGCGTTCCCTGGGATCCTTTGAACAGCCTGACCTGCTTGGCGGGAATCGCCAGCTCGGTCCCGGGGGGTTCACTCACAACCCGGTCTGTCGCAGGTTTCCCGATACGCGCGACAACCTTTTGGTAGAGCTCGTCGGAAAGCGTACCGTTGAGGAGAACGAAGCGGTACCAGCGGTCCCGCCCAAGGCGCGCCATCGAATCGCTATAGCTCTGGATCGCCAGCTCGGTCGGACTCACCCGGTCAAGGTGCTGCACGTTCTCAAAGCTCCATTCCAGCACTGGTCTGGTCTCCTTTTCGGGCTGGAATCTGATGCCCTCTTCATGAAAGCTGAGGGTACCGTCCACATCCGGCCTAACGGCCTTCGTCCACTTGGCCTCGAACGAGGTCTCCGCCCATGCGAGCGGCAAGGCGAGGAGTAGTAATGTCAGCAGCTTCACTTCGTGGCCTCCTTGAGGGCGGTTGGTCCGGCCTTTCCGGCAAGGCCGGTCAGTGACCGTACGTTCCGGTAGTAATAGAGGACGGGGAAGATCACCAAGACGACAAACGCTGCCGTGGCGACGCCTCCGAACAAGGGCGTCGCAATGCGCTTCATAACGTCCGCGCCGGCCCCCGTGCTCCACATCACAGGCATCAGGCCGAGCATGTCGGTGGCAACTGTCATCGCGATCGGTCTCAGGCGCGAGATCGCGGCTCCCTGGATTGCAGAGATCAAATCCGCGGGTCGCTTGAACAGCCCCTTGCGCATGAATTCATCACGGGAGATATCGAGGTACTGCCAGAAGACGATTGCCGTCTCGGCGTACAAACCCGCAAGCGCGATGAGACCGACCCATACCGCAATGCTGAGGTTGTAGTCCAAGACGGCCAGCGTCAGAAACGCGCCGCTCAGGGCAAGCGGGATCCCCGCCAGCACGATAGCGGACGTGAGGGCGGATCCCGTACTGACCAGAAGCACCAGGAACACGATCACGAGCGCCAGGGGCACGAGGAGCCGCAGGCGGTCCTCGACGCGCTGCATGGACTCGAACTGGCCGCTCCATGCGAGCGAATAGCCAGCGGGCATCGTGACACCGCTTTCCAACGCCGCGCGCGCGGCATCCATGTAGGCGCCGATGTCCATGCTCGGGTCAACATCAACATAGACCCATGCGTTCGGCCTGGCGTTTTCGCTCTTGATCGCGGGAGGCCCGGAAGAGTATCTGAGGTCCGCCAGTTGGGACAGCGGGAGCTGGTGGCCCATCGGCGTCGTAACCAGGACATCACGCAGCGCCGGCATGTCCGACCGCAGATCCCGGCTGTACCGGAGGTTGATCGGAAACCGCTGGAGTCCTTCGATCGTCGTTCCGACTTCAACCCCTCCCAGGGCGGTTTGGATCGCGTCTTGGACCTGGTCGATGACCAGCCCGTGGCGGGCGATCGTCTCGCGATCAATGTCGATGTCCAGGTAGTTGCCTCCCATCACACGCTCCCCGTACGCGCTGAGCGTGCCGGGAACGTCGCGAACGACGCGCTCGATCTGCTTGCCCAGCCGTTCAAGGACCTCCAGGTCCGGGCCCGCGACCTTGATGCCGACCGGCGTCTTGATGCCTGTGGTCAGCATGTCCAGCCGGGTCTTGATCGGCATGGTCCAGGCATTGGTGAGCCCGGGCACGTCGACTGCTTGCTGCAATTCGGCGACAAGCTTCTCGGGCGTCATCCCAGGTCGCCACTGATCGCGGGGCTTGAGTTTGATCGTCGATTCCAACATGGAGAGCGGCGAGGGGTCCGTGGCCGTATCGGCACGGCCGGCTTTCCCGAACACGTGCTCCACCTCGGGAAAGGTCATGATGATCTTGTTGGTCTGCTGCACGAGCTCCCGCGCCTTGGCGATGGAAACGCCCGGCAGGGTCGTGGGCATGTAGAGGAGGTCGCCCTCCCAAAGAGGAGGCATGAATTCAGATCCCAGCCGGCTGTAGGCGCCGAACGATCCACCCAGAACGGCCAGCGCGATCAGCAGGGTCATGACGCGGTGACGCATGGCAATTCCCAGCACCGGCCGGTACGTCCAAACCAGCAGCCGTCCAACCGGATTGCGAGCGCCCGAAGAATGGCGCTTGCGAACAGCAAGGCTGACAAGAACCGGCACGAGGCTGACCGAGAGCAACGCTGCACTGGCCATGACCAGCGTCTTCGTCCAGGCAAGCGGCCGAAACAGCCGCCCCTCCTGCTCCTGAAGCGCGAATACGGGCAGGAATGAGACCGTGATGATGAGCAGCGAGAAGAAGAGGGTCGGCGCGACCTCACAGCACGAGTCACGGATGATCTCCCAGTGGGGCTTGCGGTCACCGTCCCTGGCCATGTGCTGGTGGGCGTTCTCCACCATCACGATCCCGGCGTCCACCATCGTTCCCACGGCGACGGCCACGCCGCCGAGCGACATGATGTCGAGATGCACGCCGAGCAGGCCGGCGACGATGCCCGCGGCCAGGACGCCGACCACGATGGTGACGACTGCGACGATTCCGCTGAGGACATGGAACAGAAACAGCAGGCAGACGATTCCCACGATGACGAACTGCTGCGTCAAGCTGGACCGCAGGCTCTCGATGACCCGGTCGATGAGCGATGTCCTGTCGTAGGCGACTTCGAGAGAGACTCCCTCCGGAAGCTGGGGCTTCAGTTCCGCCAGCCGAGTGGTCACACGCCGAATGACTTCCCTGGTGTCGGCCCCTTGGCGCACGATCACGATCGCTCCGACGGTCTCGCCTTGCCCGTCCCACTCCGCCAGCCCCCGGCGTATCTCCGGCCCGACATCGACACGCGCCACATCGCGCAGCCGCACGGGGGTGCCGGCCCGGTCAGTGCCGAGCGAGATCTTTCGGATGTCGTCTATGGACTCGATGTACCCCCTGCCGCGGATCATGAACTCCTTCTCGGCCAATTCGAGGAGTCGTCCGCCCACGTCCCGATTGCTCCCCTGCACGGCCTCTTTGATACGCGAAATCGGAATGCCGTAGGCTCTGAGCTTGAGCGGGTCGATTGCGATCTGGTATTGACGAACATAGCCGCCGACGCTGGCGACTTCAGCGACGCCGGGAATCCCGGTTAGCTCGAATCTCAGGAACCAGTCCTGCAGCGAGCGAAGCTCGCTCAGGTCGTGGCGGTCTGACTTCAACGCGTAGATGAAGGCCCAGCCAACCCCTGTCGCATCCGGGCCGAGGGATGGTGACACACCTTCCGGAAGCAGTTCAGTCACTTGGCCCAGCGTCTCCAACACCCTCGACCGAGCCCAGTAGAGATCAGTACCGTCTTCGAACAGCACGTAGACAAGCGAAAACCCGAAGAATGAATACCCTCGCACGACCTCTGCGTAGGGCACTCCGAGCATTTGGGTTGTCAGGGGGTAGGTGATCTGGTCCTCGATGATCCTCGGGGACTGGCCGGGGTACTGGGTGTAGACGACGACTTGGACGTCGGACAGGTCGGGCAAGGCGTCAAGCGGCATCTGGCCGATCGAATAGGCACCGGCGATGGCCAGCACCAACGAGACGACCAAGACCAAGAGCTTGTTCTGAAGCGACCACTCGACGATTCCGCTGAGCATGAGTGGGAACCAACCTCTCTAGTGAGCGTGCTGACTCGCGCGATCGGAACTTCCCGCGAGCTTGTCGACCGCCACCTGCAAGTTGCTCTCCGAGTCCAGAAGGAACTGGGACGACGTCACGACCCGCTCTCCCTCGGCCAGCCCGTCCACGACCTGGATCCGACCTTCGCTCTCTACCCCGAGATCGACCTCGCGAGGGACGAAGACCCCGTCCCCCACATCGACGATCACAACGTTTCGGTCGTTCCCGGAACGCAGGACGGATTGAGCAGGTACGATCAGAGCGTCCTGAGCACCAGGAAGCTCAATCTCGATCGTTGCGTACATCTTGGGGCGGAGGCGGCCGTCCGAATTCTCGACCTCGATGTAGCCCGTCAACGTCTGGGTCTGGGGGTTCATGGCGGGCTGAAAGAAGAGCACTTCCCCTCTCCACCTGCGCCCGGGAAAGGCGTCAAGCGTGATCTCGGCCGGAAGGCCGGATCGAAGGTCCCGAAGGTAATGTTCGTAAAACTCCACCTCGGCCCATAGAGTGGAGTGGTCGGCAATCTTGAGAAGGGTTAGTCCCGGGACGGCCCTCAAGCCCTCCAGGGAGTCTCCCAACTTCTCGACCACGTATCCCGATGCAGGCGAGTAGATCTCCAGTGTTCGGCTTGCACGCTTAACAGCCGCCAACTGCTCGATCTGATGACTGGTCAGGTCCCAATGCCGCAGACGTTCCGCGGCAGACGCAAGGAGCGACTCGGCGCGGTCGACAGCCTCGGAATACGCTCCGCCCGCCCGAAGCCGGCTTGCGTACGCCATGGCCTCCAAATACTCTTCCTGCGCAGTGACAAGTTCCGGGCTGTAGATCTCGAACAGGACATCGCCTTCCTCGACCCGTTCGCCAATCGTGTTGACCCTGGACTTCTCAATCCATCCGCCGAACTTGATATTGACGGAGACGAGCTTCTCCTCGTTCTGGTCGAGGTATCCAATCGTCCGAATCCGCGCAGGCAGGTCAGCACGCTCGACTTCCGCGGTGCGCACGGCGAAATTCTGCAAGAAGTTCCTGCTTACGCGCACTCCTCCGGGCTCGGCCCTTTCGGAATGCGCAGCACCGGTTTCGATGGGCGTCAGGCGCATGCCGCAGATCGGACAATTGCCGGGACCCTGCTGAACTACCTGCGGGTGCATGCCGCAGGTATAGAGCCCCACGGATTCCTGCGTGACGGCAGCAGGTTCCGAAGAAAACTGCTTGACTCCAATGACATCGAAGTTCCAGATCGCGATTCCCCCAGCGATCCCCGTTGCGAATGCCGCAAGCACTGCTGCCACGAGTCTTACTTTCGTCATGACGACACCTCTTCGGGCACGGCCGCTCCAATCGCTCGCTCCAAGTCGGCCACGGCCTTCAGATAGTCGGATTGAAGCCGAGCCAAGCCGAGTTGCACGTCAAGCAGCATGCGCTGGATGTCGAGCAGTCCTGTCACCTCGACAGTTCCGTTGGAGTAGGCCGCTTCTGTTGAGCGGAGCGCCTGCTCCGCCTGAGGAACCAAAGCTCGCCGGTACAGGTCAATCTGGTCCGCGATCGTTTCAATTCGGAACGAGATCGAGCGGACTTCGGCTTCCATTTTCTTCGCAGAGTCCCGATATGCGAAGCGAGCTGCCGAAAACTGTTCGGAAGCCTCCCTGACGGCGGCGGCGTACTTGCCTCGGAAAAGGGGCAGAGTGAGGCCAACTGAGATGCCGTACGAGTCCTTGCCATTGCCAAGGATTGGGATTGCGGCCGTATCGATCCCGCGAGCACGTATATTCCCCCACGTCAGACCAAGAGTGAAATCGGGACGGTGCCGGATTCTCGCCAAGTGCACGGATTTTTCCCGTTCCTCGATCCGCAGCAGAGAGGCCCTGATTTCCGGCCGCGAGAGGCGGCCGGTCTCGAAGAGCGACTCCCATTCCAAGTCGAGATCGGGCAGTTCGGCCAAGCGAACCTCGGGGACCGGCGTGTCTGCCGGAACGTCCCGCAGGGCGTTCAACGACGCTTCCAAATCAATCCGCTGGCCCATCAACTGCCGACGCCTCTGAATGGCCTGAGTAATCTGCGCCTGGAGCCTGATGGCATCGCCCTGTAGCCCGAATCCCTGGGCGTAGCGGCGTCGTGCGAGCTCCTCGAAGTGCCCCAGCAGGGCTTCGTCCTCTCGGCTTGCCTCCAGGGCGCGATCCAAAAAGCCGAGATCGTAATACACATGCTTCATGCGAAGCACGATCTCTGCTTTCGCGGCCTTGTAGATCTCATCGCCGACAGAGGCCGACTTGATTGCAAGTTGACCCTTGGCGGCCCGTTTTCCCAAACCTGGGATGCGCTGGGACACGGCCAACATCCTCTGCTGGGAACCGACCCTGGTTTCGACACTGCGGGCAAACTGGGTGAGGGATAAAGTGGGATCTGGCAAAGCGGTAGCCTGCGGCACGCGATGGAGCGCGGCCTGGTAATCGGCAAACGCCTGCAAAATCGCCGGATTGTTCTGAAGAGCCTCCTCAATCAACGCCTCGAGGCGGTCGTCGCCATGAGTGGAGTACGCAGGCGTGGTGGGTACCGCTGCCAGAACCAGCCCGGCGACCAAGTGAACGAACATTCCCAATTCCTCCTATCGTGTTCAGCGGACTTCGTGGGACGCAGAGTCTTGCGCGCCACGGATCCAAGACCTGTTTCGCAACCGGTCGACCTTCGGACGGTCGGGACTCGTGAAGGAGTCTCCCGGAAGAGAGAAGCGGGGATAAGCTAGATGCTGTTCCCGGCTGCGGAAGGAGAGGAAATGCTATACGAGCAAGACTGAGAGCACGATGTACCGCGGACCAGGCGGCAACGGAGGCTCTGATGAGAGAACGAACTGCAGGCGGGTTGACTCTCCGGCAGGTTCGGTCAGCGTTTCCGATGGGGCAGGATCCATCGCATGGATGAATCCACCTGCGACTTGCGCCTCAGTTCGCGCAAGCGTTGCATCCTCGGCTGCACAGCCGGACGCACAAATCTCGTCCTGATTGTCACTCGGAGCCAGTGGCTCCGTACTGCAATCGGGAGCATGCGAGGTCGCCGCATCCGGAATAGATCCCGGACACAGGCAGATTCCTGATCCAACCAGGAGCCACACGATTAGCAAGGCTGTCGCCGAATTGGATTGCACTGGCCTCATCTTGTATCTACATTGACAGAATGTCAAGGGGAAAGCGGAGCCAGAGAGGCTAGTGTGCATTTCTCACCACGTGGCGAGACGAAGTGCGTGAGAAGGCCGTCAGGACGAGGCGCGCGCCGCTTGGCGCGCGCAGGCGTACTTGAACAGTACGTTGAGCACGGCCAGCAAGCGCAACGAAGTCATGGCGGCCGTATAGCGTGCTTCGACCGTCGGGTGGTGAGAAATGCAGGCTAGGAGCCTGTCTCACAGAACGAAAATCGCCATTTTTTTGTCAACATCTTGTGTCAGTGTTCAAGTCTGACCACAACTGATTGGGGCCAATATTTTCTGTGGGACAGGCTCCTAGGGATTGTCCCCTGGGCCGGTTTATGGTTGCAATGAGCTATCATCTTCTCGCGCGCATGCCTCCTGGCCTCCGGTCGCCCTGTCCTACATCATCTGCATTCTAGGGAAGCCTACTGGGCGTCATGACAGAGGTTGCACTCATTTGACGCTTTGCGGCGGTCGTGGCAGGCCATGCAAGCCATCATGTTGGTGGGCTTTTCCTGGAAGATGACTTCGCGCTCGGCGACAGGTCCATGACATTCCTGGCAGGAAATCTTGGCCTCCTTGTGATGCCACTCATGTGAAAAATAGACGTAGTCGGGCACTTTGTAGACTTTGACCCAGGGGATTTCTTTGCCTTCCTCTTCAAAGCCGGCAAGTCTTTGGATATGTGGGCTGTCGGTCCTGACGGCTGCATGGCAGGCCATACAGGTAGAGGCGGACGGATAGCCCGCAAGGAAGCCGGGGTCTTCGATCTTGTGACAGTCGAGGCATTCCAAGCCAAGCCCGACATGGACTTTGTGGCTGAAGGGGAGCGGCTGTTCGGGCGGTGGGAGCGGTTCGAAAGGCTTGGGTTTGCCAACAGGAGCGCTGGTTTGGGCGCCAAGGAACGAGAGCGGAACGAGGACGGCAGCAACGAGGATGGCGCAGAGGCGCATACGGCGGGGCAGGCGCACTTCATCGCGCCACTACGTCTAGAGTAATGCGAAAACAACCAATCCGTCATTGCAGGGGGTGAGGTTGTTGCCGCTACCGCCGGCGGCGCCCTGGGGAAATGACCGCAGCGAAGACGGGAAGACACAGCACTCGTGAGACGGATATGGGATCGACCCGGCGTCGGAGAAACGCACCGCTCCTGGTTCGTACGGAAACGGATGCTTTGCAGGAAAGAAGTCAGTGGCGCCAACGAAAGCTAACGATGACTCCCGGCCCACTGTTGTCGCTCGCGGCGGGTCACGCTTGCGGTGATGCTTCCAACGCCGCGAACGAAACCTTCGACTCGGTCGCCCGGGCGGATGCGCGCGCCCTTCGGACAGCCGGTGGAAAGAATGGCGCCGGCCTCGAATGTAATCACCTCGGTGTGCAGAGCGACGAGCGCGTCCGGCCGATGGGCCATGTTTCGAACGTAGTCACGCGAGAACTGACGCCCATTGTGGATCGTTACGACCTCCAGCCCGTTCACGTCGGGCACTTCGTCCTTCGTGACGATCACGGGGCCGAAGCTGAAGAATGTGTCGAAGCTCTTCGATCGCTGCAGGTAGCGAGCGTTGCGTCGGAGCACGTCGAGCGCCGTCATATCGAGCGTCACGGTATAGCCGAGCAGGACATCCTCGAACGCCTCGATCGGCACTTCTCGGCAGTTCTTACCGAACACGAGACCCAACTCCCCCTCGGCATCGACGTCGTCAGAAAGATCGGCCGGAGGCAACTCGATCGCACCACCGGGTTCGAAGAGCGACGAGGCCGGCTTCATGAAGCTGCCCGGCTCCTCGGGTTGCGCTTCGTTCAAGTCCTCGGCGTGCGATTTGTAGTTCAGGCCGATGCACCAGATCTTCGGCGGTGATGGATATGGCAAGCGCAGCCGTACTTCACTCAGCCGCAACACAGACACGACGCCGGCCGAAGCCTCACGTAATTCCTCGATCACATCGGCTTCGATCAGCGAGAGAAGTTCGGTCGGCAGCCGCGTCCCTGAACGGGCGTTGACTTCCTCCACCGGCAGTACCTTGTCACCTTGCAGGATCCCGGCCTGCAAGCGGTTTTCGTATTCGAATGTGCAGAGTTTCATCTTGGATCAGGGCGGTCCCACAAGCCGCTTGAGGGCATCACGCCGTACCCGCTTCAGCCACCCGAAAGTCCTCCAGTTTCAGCCGCAAACCGCCACGGAACTCGTCGCGCTCAATCGAGAAAGCCACATCGACTCTCGAACCGGCACGCAGTCCCTTCACCTGCTCGGCCATGCGCCACCCAATCGCAGACAGCACAGCATCCCTCGTCTGGAGACGCATCTTGACGTGCTTCATCTTCAGGATTTCCGGCGCGTCCAGCAGAACCACCGGGCCAGCAGAGAACTTCGGTGTGGGGTTCCCCAGCCCATGCGGGGCAAGGTGGCTCAACTCTGCAAGGGTGTCTTCGTTGACGGCGCTGAAGGTGATCTCGGAGTCCAACGAAAGGATAGGAGTGAAGTCTTCGATCTTGAGCGCCCCGCGAGCATGCTCGTTCAGACGCCGTCGCAGTTCGGGAATGCGATCGATCGGCAGCGTACATCCCGCCGCTTGCTTGTGACCACCGAATCGTGTGAACAAGTCAGCGGTCGACTCCAACCCCCCAAGCAGGTGATATCGCGGAATGCTGCGCCCCGAGCCCGTCGCGAGCCCCGTCGCCGTATCGCAGCTCATCACCAATGCCGGACGGTGGTAACGTTCCACAATCCGGTTCGCCACGATGCCGATCACCCCCACGTGCCATCCATCGCCGGCGGCCACGATGAAAGGAGTGTCCGCGGGGCCCGGCAGATCTTCAAGTTTCTCGATGATCTCGTTGAAGATCGAATCTTCGGTCCTCTGCCGCTGACGGTTCAACTGATCGAGATGCCCGGCGATGCGCGACACCTCGGCTTCGCTGCGGGCATCGAACAGATCGATGACGGTCCGAGCGTCGTCAAGCCGTCCCGCGGCGTTGAGGCGCGGACCGATCCGAAAGCCCAAGTCGCCCGCGCTGAGTCTCTTGTCGAGATCGAGGCCCGAGACGCCGATGAGCGCACGCAGTCCCAGGTTCTTGGGCTTCCTCAGACCTTCGAGTCCCAGCTTCGTAAAGACACGGTTTTCGCCGATGAGCGGCACCATATCGGCCACCGTTGCGATGGCGACCATCTTGAGAAGCGAAGTCAGCACGCGATCAAGCTTCTCAGCAGGCCACCCCAGATCGCTCAGCAGTGCCTGCGCCAACTTGAAAACGACGCCCGCTCCGCACAGGTTCTTGTCAGGGTAGGTGCACTCTGGCTGATTGGGATTCAGCACCGCGAACGCGGGCGGCATGGAGGCGGTGGGAAGGTGGTGGTCCGTGATAATGACATCGACGCCGAGTTCGTTGGCGCACTGGATCACTTCTGTTTCTCGGATGCCGTTGTCTACCGTGATGATCAGGCGAACGCTCATACTTGCAGCGCGTTCGATGACTGCGGCGCGCATGCCGTAGCCTTCGCGAATGCGGTGAGGCACATGAAATTCCGCCGAGCCGCCCGCCAGTTCGATCACCGCCCGCAGCAGGACAACCGATGTGGCGCCGTCGACGTCGTAGTCGCCGTAGACGAGGATTTTTTCCTGTTGCGCAATAGCCCTGCGGATTCGGCTGACGGCCTTGCTCATCCCCGCCATGCGATAGGGGTCGCGCAGTTGGGATAGATCCGGCCGCAGGAAGCGCAACGCCTCGGCGGGGTCGGTGATGCCTCGTTGCGCCAGAAGCACACTCGTCAACGAAGACACCTGCGCCTCTCTCTGAAGCCGCTCGGCTTCGGCCGAGTCGTAACTCCGATAGATCCACCGCTTCATGTTTCCCGGAGTCTCGTAGGGGCTGCCCTGTAAGTGACTGTGCCGATGACCGGGCTACTCCGTGCGTACCATCACCTGCCCGTCGTTGTCGAGATCCCTCGCGGCCGGGGTGACGATGGTCTTTCTGTTGATATAGATCTTTGTCTGCAGGACCTTCGCCCGCCGTACGTCGTCTTCGCTTACGAACGGCACGATGTCTACTTCCGAAGCGACCGGTTTCCGTACAGGACGGTTAGCGGGGTTGGGTTGCGCTGAGGCCGGGACCGGACTCGGCGACGCGACTCTTTGCCCGTTCAGGAAGCGGTCGACGACCTCCGCGGCAGGTCCCGTATTGACGCTCGCTGTCGCTGTGGCAGCTCCAGACGAGGCTGCGACACCCCGTTGCTGCAAGTACTGATCTACCGCCGCCGCGACTTTCGGGCGGTCCGGTGAAGTGGCTGCACTTGCGACAGTCTTACCGGCAAAGAAACTTTTGGCCTCATCGCTCTCGAATGCTTCCTCCACCTCCCGCACCTTGTAAGCAACGCGCTTGATGTTGATCAAATGCATGGGCCCTATGTTGTCGCCCGTGATGTTTCCCGCGATCGCGCCGCATCCGAGCGTCATCGATGGCAGCACGTTCGTCGTGATGCCCGTCGAGCCTTGCGGCGCCGCCGTGTTCACGAGGATACGAAAGGCCGGCATCGCCAAACCAAACTCACGAATCCGCTCGTCGCTCTTCGAGTAGATCACGCAAGTGTGCCCGCGCCCGCCGAAGTTCACGATCTCCGCCGAGGCCTTCAGCGCTCCGGCGAAGTTCTCCGCGAAGTGTACGCTCAACACGGGAGAGAGTTTCTCGGCGGAAAGCGGATGCTCGCGACCGATGCCCCTGAGCTCCACGACCAGCGCCCGGACATCCTCCCCGACTCTGAAGCCCGCCATCTCGGCAATGCGCTGAGGCGACTGTCCCACGCAGTCGGAGTTCACCCGAAAGTCCTTGGTGATCAACAATGCAGCCAATGTGGCTGTCTGCCGCTCATCGCAGACATAGGCGCCGTGCTGCTTCAGCGCCGACCAAACCGCTTCACGGTTCTTCTCCTCGGCGATGACGCACTGTTCGCTGGAGCAGACCGTCCCGTAATCAAACGACTTGCCGTCGATGACGGAGCCGATCGCTTCATCGATGTCGGCAGTGTCATCGACCAGCACAGCCACATTGCCCGGACCAACGCCGAGGGCGGGCTTTCCGCTTGAATACGCCGCGTGCACAATCCCCGGACCACCGGTGGAAAGGATGAGGCTCGTGTGACGGTGCTTGAGTAACTCGTTCGTTCCTTGGATCGTCGCTTTCGTCAGGCACTGGACAACACCCTTGGGGGCGCCCGCGGCTTCAGCGGCTTCGGCGAGCAACCTCGCGGATTCGCACGTACAATTAACCGCCCGTGGATGCGGGCTCAAGACGATGGCGTTCTTACTCTTGAGCGCGATGAGAATCTTGAAGAAAGCCGTGGATGTCGGATTCGTCGTCGGCAGAATGGCGGCCACGACTCCCGCAGGCTCGGCGATTTCGAGAATCCCCTTGTCGGGGTCCTCGACAATCACGCCAACGGTTTTCATCGGACGGATAGCCCGATGCAGGAGATCCGAGTTCAGCAGGTTCTTGATGGTCTTATCACGGGCATTGCCGTAGCCGGTTTCTTCAACTGCGAGCTCAGCCAGCGACTCGGCATTGGCGCGCGCAACGGCCGCCGCCTGATCGACGATGCGGTCGACCTCCTTTTGCGTGTGCTTGCGAAACTGAAGGAAGGCTTCGTGCGCCGCCGAAACCTTAGTGCGGACTTCTTGAATCGACTGCAGATCCTTATCCGCCACCATCGCGGATCGTTATCCCTTGCCGCCTTGCGCGGCCCTGTTCTTCGGCACGATCTTGGTGTCGGCTTCTTCGTGAGGATTGGGGATGACGTGAACGCTGACCAATTCGCCCACCCGCCGGGCGGCCGCCGCGCCCGCGTCCGTCGCCGCTTTGACCGCGCCGACATCGCCACGGCACGTCACGGTGACGAACCCGGCGCCGATGTACTCCTTGCCTTCGAGCACGACCTTCGCGGACTTGACCATCGCGTCAGCGGCCTCGACAGCTCCCACAAGGCCCTTTGTCTCAATCATTCCCAGAGCTTCCACAGATTGGCTCCCTGCCTCTCAGCGTAACCGTGAAAGTACCACAACCACTCGAATACCCACAAGCCGAAAAAATTGACGTCTCTCCGCATGTGTTTCAAGCGTGAATTCTCTGTTCGGCGCCCAAGGTGCGATATGAGAACACATCTTTGAAGCATCGATCACTGGCGGTATCCTTCCGATTGGAGCACGGCCATTTCAAATAGCGGTGTCACTCGTTATATGCACGGCTGTTGGTATCCTTTGGCTTGTTATCAACTACGACCGGTGAAGAGAGGTGATGCCCATGAACTCGATGAAGGTTTCCAAACACGATCACGTGCTCGTCGTGGCATCTGCCCTGGCGCTGCATCTCGCTCTTACTCATCCAGCCTCCGCCAACGAAGATATCCGCCTCGAACCGCGCGTTCAGGCCATGCTGCAGATCAAAGCCGCGCCTTACACAAAGCTGGCCAACGGTAGCGCTCTCACCGTCGAAGACAAGTTCGCATACATCACTCCCGACAACGGCCAAAGCTGGCTCGATCCCATTCCCCTGTTTCCGGACGGACCTGATCTCAAAGTCAGCAATGAGCGCGTGCTTACCCGTACCCGCGACGGGGCGATCATTCTGGCCTTTATGAATCTCAACTCGCGGGACTGGGGTTGGGACGACGAGAAGAACGCACCCGACCGCGACGTACGCCTCGACGTGTGGACCATCCGCAGCCTGGACGAAGGCCGCACTTGGCAGGATGCACAGCGCATTCAAGGCGGTTGGTGCGGCGCCGTACGAGACATCATTCAGACCGGTTCCGGCCGAGTGGTTCTCACTGCGCAGGTCTTGACCGACAACCCGCCTCGCCACGTCACACGAACCTATTCCTCCGACGATGACGGCAAGACCTGGAAGCCGAGCAACATCCTCGACCTCGGCGGCCACGGCCATCACGACGGCGCGATAGAAGCCACGATCGTCGAGCGCCGTGATCACAGGATCTGGATGCTACTCCGTACGAATCTCGATTACTTCTGGGAAGCATTCTCAGACAACCAGGGTCGCTACTGGAGAGAGATGCGGCCCACCAAGATCGACGCCAGCAGCTCTCCGGCTTACCTGACACGGCTCCAAAGCGGCCGACTCGTGATGACCTGGAACCGGCTTTATCTCGAAGGCAAGAACACCACCGTACGACGCGGCGGTTCCCGCTCGGAAACGCTTGCCAGTTGGGAACGATCAGAACTCTCCATCGCTTTTTCCGACGACGATGGGCAGAACTGGACGGACTCGGTTGTGATCGCCCGCCACAGAGACAAGTCCAAACGCGTGTCCTATCCCTGGATCTTCGAGCGGCGGCCCGGTGAGATGTGGATCACTACGATGCAAGGCGGCCTCAAGTGCCGGCTCTTTGAAAAGGACTTCGTGAAGTAGCGACCTACTTTCTCTTCCTTCGCTGAGGCGGTTGCGGCTCTTGCACAGGAGGAGGACTCTGTTTGAAGTTGATCACGATGTAGGTGATCACTTCGACCGGCAATCCGTTTAGGTATGTAGGCCGGTAGCGCCACTGAAGGACAGCAGCCGTAGCCACCTCCACCAACAGCGGATGCCCCTCCAGCACCTTCAATCCCCGAATGGTTCCCTCTTTGGTGACGGTTGCCTCAAGGCGCACCGTGCCGCTGATGTCTTCCTCCACCGCCTCGACCGGATACACGGGTAGCACGCGGTTGACCAGCTTCGCTGATTGCACGTTGCCGCCAACTCGGATGGGGGCGGGCGGTGGGACGTTCTTTGTATGCGCGCGCGAAAGATCCAGGATTCCCCCGATCACCCCATCCGGATCCGGGATTCCCGTTGAGATTCCTCTCAAGGTCGGTCCTGGGACAGCCGCGTCTCCATACACAATCGCATTTGCTCTGGGGATCTCACTTGGCGTTTGCACGATTGCCTCGAACCTGCGCGGCAGCCTGGGGGTTGGTTTCAGGGAGCGTCGCTCCGGTGAGGGTGCCGGAGGTGGTGGAGCCACCAGCAGAATGGAGTTCGTCAAATCGTGCAACGGGATCTCGTAGGTGTAAATCAGCGGCAGCAGGAGTGCAGCGCCAATCAGGAACGATTGTCCAAGCAGAGAAACCAACAGCGTCCACGGCTTGACGCCGCTGCCCTCTCGATGCACGAAGGTTTGACCAAACACGGCAGGAACAACCGAAGGTTACTCCATGTAGTCGCTCCCTAGTGCTTCTTTGTTACGGAGAAGGCTCAGGAAATCGCTCGAAGATGTCGGTTTGCACGGCTGCAAGGCTCGATCTAGACGACCGATCCTTCCTGGATCTCCTCGGAGTTCGTGCCCCGCTCGGTTTCTTTCGGAACGCGATTCTGATCAGCTGCGTCCGCCGTATGTTCCTCTTCATCAAGCTGACGCGTTTCGCGCCAAGTGTGGGCGATGCGGTGCGCCACCGTGATGTTCGACAGCACGGCGATCACCCATAGGACAGGCGCCATGCGGTCAAAAAGCGCGCCGATGATGATCAGCACAATGCGCTCCGGCCTCTCCAGAAACCCCACCTTGCAACTCGGGATACAATTCTCGGCACGGGCGCGCGCGTAACTCGTGAGTATCGAGCCCGTCATTACAACGGCTGTCAGAACAACATAGAAATAGCGGTTCACACTCGCGTAGTAAACCAGCAACCCCATCAGCAGGATCAGATCGGAATATCGATCGAGCACCGAATCGAGGAATCCACCGAAACGCGTCACCTTGTTGCTCTGGCGCGCGACGGGACCGTCTATCAAGTCGAATACTGCCCCGATCACCACCACGATGCCGGCCGAGAAGAACTCGCCGCGACCGAACAGCCAAGCGGCGATCCCGTTGATGCCAAGTCCCATGCAGGTCAGCAGATTGGGATGGACTCGGGCCCCGATCAACAGCTTGACGATCAGTCCCACGAGGTAACCTGCCGCGCTTCCGATTTTTTGGGTAACACCCATTGTGGTTTCCAGTTCAGACCAGCGCGGTCAGTGCATCAGCCATCTTGCTCGTGGATCGTCTTCAGCCTCAAAATCTCCATCTCCCGCACCCCGCCCGGCGTGCGGACCTCGGTCACATCGCCCGGTTCCTTGCCCATCAGGGCGCGTCCAATTGGTGACGTCGTTGAGATTTTTCCGTTCGGAGCATCAACGTCCTCCGACGTCACCAGGTAGTATTGCGTTTCCTTATCATTGTCGATGTCGTAAACGACAACCGTAGAGCCGAGCCCGACCACACCCGGACGAATCTTGGTCAGATCGACCATCCTCATGTCGGCCAAGCGCTTTTTTTTCTTTGCCAGCAGCGCACCGACATAGTCCTGGCGCTCTTTCGCCGCGGCGTATTCGGCGTTCTCACTCAAATCACCCAGTTCGCGCGCTCGCTGGATTTCTTTCGGTAGCTCGTTCTTCAGCTCGTACTCGAGCTTCCTGATCTCGTCTTCGAGCTTCTGAATAAAGTCAAGGGCCATACTGTCTTTCACTCACGATGGTTCACAGGCGGCGGAACGAAAAATACCGGTTCCGCAGGCCGCGAACCGGTACCGAAGAGCACTCAATGAGAAACTCCGCACCCAACTTTTCCAGGCACTCGCGGGCGCTTCCCTATTATCCGGCTCCATTATAGGATATGCCCCTGGACGTTCGGGTTGAGCGTTGGGGGTGCGGTACAGAAGCAGGCATGATGAACAGGAGCCTTTTCCAACCCAAGGATGATACTGAAACGGGTTGGGAGGGCTGGGCCACTGCCGATCAGCTACAATAGCGCCAGTTTCCGATTGGTTCCAACAGACGCCATGTTGACTCGACGAGCCTTACTCGCAGGTATCGCCGCGGCCGCCTACGCCCAGCAGCACAACTACCCCATCCGCAAGCGCAAGAAGGTCGAGCGGCTGTTCAAGTCGCCCGACGGCAATCCCAACGGTCTGGAAGCAACCGCCGCGGGTCTGTGGTGCGGCGAGCAGGTGACGGACCGGGCGCATCTGCTCGATTGGGAAACGGGCCAGCCTCTCGCCTCCTACGAAACGCAGTCGTCGAACACCAGCGGCATTGCGGCCGGCGGCGGGTTTGTGTGGATGGCCGCGAACGGGCCGGCGGGGGTGCGTCCTGCGCGGCCTCATGATGTGAAGAAGGGGGGCCGGATCGTCAAGCTGGAAATCGAGACGGGCCGCCATGTGAAAAACTATCGGACCCCCAACGGGGGAGGCGTGCACGGCGTGCTGTGGTCGCAGGATTCACTGTGGGTCACGCAATTCGGTCCGAACAAGAACGTCACGCAGACCGACGCCGATCTGCGGGTTCAGCATTCCTTTCCGGTGCCGCTGGGGCGAGCCCACGGGCTGGGCTGGGACGGAACGCATATCTGGTGCATGTTCTCGAACGATTTCCGCATATTGAAGTTCGACATCGAGAGCGGGCAGGTGCTGGAAGCGATTCAGCTCAACCGGGATGATCCGGATCCGCACGGCATGACCTGGTGGCAGGGCAGCCTGTACTACTGCGACGCAGGGATTGCGCCGGGGCATCGACAGAATACCAGCCCCTACGCCGGTTACATCTGTAAAATCCATGCCTAGTGTCCAGACGATAAAGTTCTTGTAACATCAAGATGCGTGCGGGTCACGTACCAGCCCCTCAGCGGCAAGGGGGAAAGCCGATCCATGCCCGTTTCAGGAGCACCACACTAACAGCCGGAGGTCGGAAAGTCATGCGAGCGGTCTGCATTTGTTTGGCCATGGTTCTGGGGGCACTGCCGGGCCTGCTGCAAGCCGATGAGATTCCCGAAGGCTTCACGCCGATTTTCAATGGCGCCAATCTCGCCGGCTGGCACATCAGCATGACGAATCATCATGGCAACACTTCGGAATGGCGCATCGACGAGCGGGTATTGACTGCCCGTCAGCGACCCGACGGCAATGGCGGCGTGCTGCTCACAGATGACCGCTACCAGGACTTCGGGGTTTATCTCGAGATCAAGCCTGACTTCGGATGCGACGGAGGCTTGTTCCTTCGCTCCAACGCCAACGGACAGGCATATCAGGTGATGATCGACTATCGCGAGGGTGGAAGCATCGGCGGAATCTATGGTGAGCGGCTCAAAGGAGTCAAGGTGACGGACTCTCAGGACTGGCAGGCTGTCTGGCGCAAGGACGATTGGAACGCACTGCTCGCGCGCATCGAGGGCGAGGCACCGCGGATAACCGTCTGGCTCAACGGCACAAAGATCACGGAATTTCAAGACACGGCGAACCATGCCGCTGGTGGTGCGCCCGACGGAATGATCGGTCTTCAAGTGCACGGCGGAAGCGGCTGGGTCGAAGGTGGGTTTCACCGCTTCCGCAATATCGCCGTAAAGCGGCTGAACTGAGTCAGAGGAGGCATGCCTCCGAGGCATCGCAAACCGAACAGTCTCCGCCGGCGGGCCGGCCGGTTGTTTGGTGACCTGCGCATCCGGCCGAAACTGATCGTCCTCCATAACCTTTTCTTCCTTGTCCTTACCTGTGCTGCGTACTTCTCACTGATACCTCTGATCGAAGAGCAGATCACGACGGCTCGCAAGCGTGAGACCACTCTGCTCCATGAGATGTTCGTGGAGCGCGGCAGCGTCCCGACGCAGCCGCGGATGGAAATCTATGAGCACGTTGAAGGGACGGCTGAGGAACTGGAAATCGCCGCCGATGTCCAGGAGTGGCTCGACCGATATCCGGGTGAAGTGCGGCAGGAACCGGGAACGCCGGATCGCTTGTACCGCAAAGACCCGGCGGCGGACACATATGCCCGTCTGACGATCTCGTCGGAGTTCTACGAAAACACGATCTACCGCGCCAAGATCGTGCTGTTGACCGTTCTCGCGAGCCTCTATGTTCTCGCCGTTCTGCTCCTGGAAACAGTGATTATGCCGAGGTACGTCTACCGGCCGATCCGCGTCACGTTGGAGGCCGACTCAGCCGTGCTTGAAAACCAAAGAGCCCAAGAAATCATCGACCAGACGGAGATCCTCGGCGATGAGATCGGCGACATCATGCGTTCGCGTAACGCCACCGTGATGAACCTCCGGGAAAAGGAGGCGAGCCTCGAGCGCACCCTGGCAAGGCTCGAAGAGTTGGCGGCGGATCTACGCAAAAAGAACCGGATGCTCGAGGAAGCCAAGACGAGAATGGCTGCCCAGGACCGGCTCGCGAGCATAGGCCTGCTGAGCACAAGCGTTGCCCACGAGTTGAACACGCCGCTCAGCGTGCTGGGTGGTTCTATCGAGAAGATGCTCGAAACCGTTGATGACCCCACAGCGCGGCGGCGGCTGGTTCGCATGCAGCGCGTCGCCGCCAGGCTCCGGCAGATCAGCAACGGACTGTTGAATTTTTCCCGACCTTCAGACGAAGCGATGGAGGCGGTGGAACTCGCGCCAGTCATCGCGGAGTCCTGGAACCTGGTAGCCATTGACGAAAGAGCTTCTGGAGTCACATTCGAAAGCGATGCGGACGGACGACATGTCGTTAAGGGAAGCCGGGACCGGCTGATCCAACTTTTTGTAAATCTACTGAAGAACGCCTTGTACGCAATCGACGGGAGCGGCACCATTGTCGTGCGAGTGTGGCAGGAGGCACTGCACCATCGTTTAGACATCGTAATCATGGTGGAGGATGACGGTGTGGGCATTCCGGAAGAAGTTCTGCCCAACATCTTCGACGCATTCGTAACCAGCCGGCTCGATGCGCGCGGGACCGGATTGGGGCTCACCGTCGCAGAAGGAATCGTCCACCAACACGGTGGAGGGATTCGCGCTGCGAACCGTCCTGAGGGTGGAGCCGTGATGGAAGTGCGACTGCCAGCGATGCCGACGAGTACCCAGCACATTAAGGACGCGGCTTTACGACGGACCCGAGAAGTGTAGACTGCCTACTCACCATGAGAATTGCCTCTCACACGAGCACAAACCGGAACAAGCAAGCGAGCGTTGATATTGCCGTCCTTGACGACGATTCCGATTTCATCCAGTACATCGAGGACTTCCTCAACGATGAGGGCCTCTACTCCGTTCGCACATTTACGCACCCGGACAAGCTTTTTTCGAGTTGCCGTGAACGAGTGCCCGAGATCATCCTTCTCGATATGAAGATGGGGCCTTTTCAGGGTCAGGAAGTACTTGAGAGACTACAGCAGAGCCACCCCGGCGTCTGTGTGATCATCGTCACCGGCTACCCGTCTCTCGAAGACATGCGGGCGACCTTCAAGCGTCAGGTTTTCGACTACCTGGCAAAGCCGTTTTCGCTCGGGCAGCTTCGCCAGACTCTCAAGAACGCTATCGCGGCCCGAGGCCTCGGGCGTACTCCCCAGGATCTGGTGCGGGACCGCCTTGGGCACCGACTGAAACTGTTGAGGACGGCGCGCAACTGGTCATTGAAGGACACCACAGCCCAGACGGGCATCAGCATTTCCCAGCTCAGCTCGATCGAACGCGGCGCACATATGCCGAGCATCGAGAGTCTGCTGGCACTGTGTGCGGCCTATGAAGTAAAGCCCTCGGAGTTGCTGGCATCGATCGATTTCTAGCTTGCATCTTCCTCGACTCACGGCGAAGCAAACTCAGCAAGAGAGTCGCCAAGTAGCGAGATCATTAGGTCAGATGTTGCTGCCGTTCAAAACCAGCTTGCCCGGCCGGCCTCAGGCTCGCTGCGATAGACCACCGTCCACGGCAAGGAGTTGTCCGGTGACGAACTTCGAGCCGGCCAGAAAGTGGACGACCGCCTCGGCGACCTCTTCCGCGCTGCCCGGACGGCGCATCGGCGTCACCGAGATGAGCCGCTGCACCTTGGGCGGTATCTCCGGGTCGAATTGGATCACGCCGGGCGCGACCGTATTCACTGAGATCTTCGGCGCCAGAGCTTTAGCCAGCGTACGCGTCATGTGGATCACGCCCGCCTTCGAGGCGCAGTAGGGAACATGCCGCGTCCACGGGCGGATGCCGCCGAGCGAGCTGATATTGACGATCCGCCCGCCTGTCCCTTTGAGCATCAGCTTGGCGGCCGATTGGCAGGAGAAGAACACGGCTTTCAAGTTGATGTCGTGAATCTCGTCCCAATCGTCTTCAGTCAGATCAAGAACGTCCATTTCCCGGTAGCGGGCCGCATTATTGACCAGACAGTCGAGCTTGCCGTAAGTGTCTTCAATCTGGCCGTAAAGTCGCTGGAGCTCCGACACCTGCGTCAGATCGGCTTGAAAAATCTTCGCGCCGCACTCTTCGGCGGTCCGTCGCGCCTCGGTTTCAAAGCTGCGGTAGTGAACTGCAACCTGTGCGCCCTCCGAAGCCAGCCGCAGGGCAATCGCGCGCCCGATTCGCCGCGCGGCCCCGGTGACAAGTGCGACCTGGTTGCTCAGTAGCTGCGGCATGGGGGAACTCCGGGCACGGCATGCCGTGCCCCTACAAGAGCGGTTTGATGAAATCGAGGGCTTCCTTGGGCACGGTGTACTCCGAGTAGGCCCCGTTGCCCTGGTAACGCAAGTCTTTGATACCGATCTCGCTGGAGTAATAGGCATCGACCGTCATCTTGCGAATCCAGTCAAAGAACCGGAGGCCCGGGCCAAGCTCGGCGCTAACCTCCGATTCCCGTCCTGCTTCTTCGGCGGTGACGATCGCATCGAGCAGCGCGGCTTGCTGCAGGTCGGTCGCATCGACGAAGTTCGTGTCGTGTTGCTGCCGCATCCAAGCGTCGAACCAGGCCAGTCCGCCGCTATAAATACGGCCGAGTTGCTCGTTCTCACTGCAAAGCAAGTCGATGAACTGCGGCGCGCCGGCATCCACGGCGCTGCCGCCTCGCTCGTCGGCGGGAACGATCAGTTCCGCCAGCCGCGCCACAGTCCGGTATTCATGCGGGTTGAGGAACTTCGCTTTGTAGACCCCACTCGGCGACGCGCTCCGAGCAGCGTGATGAACCTGCTGAGCCGAAGCCAAGTCGAGTGATCGTGCCCCGGCCGCTGTCAGAGCCAGCGCGATCCGGCGCAGAGCGTCGCGCCGCGAAACATCACCGACTTGGAGCAGGCTTGAATCAGACATCGCCCTTTCTCATTGCCTCAGCCAGATAGTCCGCCGCGCGCCAGGAGAGAGCGTTGATCGTAAGTGTGGGATTCTTGTCTGGGTTGGTGACGAAGCACGAGCCGTCGGTCACGAACAGGTTCTTTACTTCGTGCGCCTGACAGTAAGGGTTCAGAACCGACGAGCGCGGGTCCGTCCCCATGCGGGCCGTTCCGACCTCGTGGATGATGCTTCCGCCTGTCGAGATCCCCGACTTTTCCCAGGCGTTCCCCACTCCCGTGACCCGCCCGCCGAGCGATTCAATAATGCCCTTGAAAGTTTCCTCCATGTGGCGCGCCTGCTTCCACTCGTAGTCGCTAAACTTGAAGTGGAAGCGAAGAACCGGAATACCCCAGTCATCGACGATGGCCGGGTCGATTTCGCAATAGGAGAAGCGGTTCGGAATCATCTCGCCGCGCCCGGCGAACCCGACACGCGCCCCGTACTCCTGCCGCATCCATTCCTTGATCCTCTTGCCGTAGCCAGCCCGCCGCGCCGCGTTATGACCGGAATGAACACCGGGCATACGGAAGCCGCCGCCGAACTCGATGTGATAGCCACGCGGAAAGCCGAGCTTGGCATGATCGTTGTATCCCCACCAGGGCGCGTAGAGGTGCGAGCCGCCGAAGCCGTCGGTGTTGTAGACCGGCATGCCTTCGAGCGCAGGGACATAGCCGGATACGCTCAAGCCGACGGTATCCATCAGATTGCGTCCGACCATGCCCGAACCGTTGGCGAGGCCGTTGGGGAATAGCTTGGATTTGGAATTGAGCAGGATGCGGGCCGATTCGCAGGTGCTCGCGGCGAGTACTACTGCTTTGCCAAGCACCCGCTTCACTTGGCGTGTATTACGGTCGATGTACAGCACGCCCTCCGCCTTGCCGCTCGCATTGGTGAGAACTTCGCGCGCCATCGCATCGGTCAGCAAAGTGAGATTACCGGTCTTGAGCGCCGGGAAAATGTCGACCTGACTGGCGGAATAAGCGGACGCCGTCAGGCAACCGCGTCCGCATTGGCCACAGTAGTGGCAGGCAGCGCGTCCATTGATGGAGCGCGTGATGACCGCACGGCGGTTGGCGATAAAGGGGATGCCGAGCTTCTTTCCGGTAGCCTGGACCAGGAGTTCGTGAGCCTTGGGCGGCGGTGGTTCGTGAAAGACACCGTCCGGTGCTGATGGGATGCCTTCGTGCGTCCCGGTGACACCGATGAACTTCTCCGCTTTGTCGTAATACGGCGCAAGGTCCGCATAGCCGATCGGCCAGTTCGGCCCGACTCCGTCACGGTCTCGTGCCTTGAGATCCCATTCCGACAACCGGAACGACATGCGGCCGTAGTGATTGGTCCGCCCGCCAACGATGCGGGAACGGAACCAAACGAACTCGCTGCCTGCGCCGACGGTGTAGGGTTCGTCAGGAAGCTCCCAGCCGCCGCTGGTTGTGCGCATGAATCCAAAGGGCTTGCCCCTCCCGAAGTAGCCTGCTCCCCCGGGACCAGCTCCGCGGTGATCGTAATGGTACGGCCAGTCGTGCTCTTTGAACTCCTCCTCGGGAACGAGCTTGGGGCCGGCTTCAAGAAGCGCCACCTTGGCGCCCTTGCCGGCCATAACACGGCTCATCGTGCCGCCGCCAGCCCCGGCTCCGACAACGACCACGTCGAACACATCAGGCTTCGAAGACCCTTGAGTCATCAGTGCGTTCAGCATATCGCAGGAGGCATCGGCAAATGAATGAACGACTTCAATCAGCGTCGCCAGACAGTCGCAGTACGCTGTTCCACAGACTCGTCCAGCAGGCGGTCTGGAGTCGACCCGCCGCAGTGCCGCTCTATCGCCTGCAACCGGGAACCCGAGAAACCATGGTGTTCGAAACGGTCCGCCTGTCTCAACCCGGGCGGATCTTTCGGGTTTTGGGGTCGTGGAGCATCCGCCGGCCTCGGATGAGGCTTTCGTCGGACATGATGACGGCGACGGAGTGATCATAGCCGGCCTGGATAGGGGCGTTGGGAGTCTCGCGCGTACGCAGGCATTGGAGCCAGTCGAGCATATGCGGAGTACTTTCGCCTTCCGGGATGAAGGCGTCGGGTAGGATGCGGTCGTCCTCTTGCGACTTCTCGCCGCTGATGAGGAAGGGCCTGGACCAGCGTGAGCCGTCCATGACGCCGCGCGTGCCGAAGAACTTCAGATAGTTGTTGTCAGGGATGCCGTACATGGTGCAGTAGCGCACCAGGAAACCCTGTTCCGGGTATTCAAGGACGGTCTCGACCGAGTCGGGCGCCGTGCGGTCGTCTTTCCAGCGGTAGGTTCCTCCCATGGTCATGACGCGCGCGGGTGCGGGCGCGCCGGTGATGTAGTGGACCAGGTCGATGAAGTGCACCATCAGATTGCTGTGAGGGCCGCGTGAGAATTCGCGGTAGCCGAACCAGGCGGCGTACTGATCGGCGTCCCAGGGCCTGTATTTGCGGTGCATGAGGAATTCACGCCAGTTCGTATCGGACTCGGCGATGGAGCGCTCGCCGTAGCGGTGCCAGTAAGGTCGGTAGCTATTGCGCGACTGCTCGATCTTGAATACCTTGCCAAGGCCGCCGGACTGCACGAAATCGCGGGCGCCTTTGGCGCTGGCATAGCTGCGCACCTGCGTTCCCATCTGGACGACGCAGCCGGATTTGTTGACGGCGTCGACGGCGCGGTTGAGTTCCTTCATGTCCATGGCGAGGGGCTTTTCCACATAGGCGTCTTTGCCGGCCTCGACGGCGTCAATGAGTTGAGTGCAGTGCTGATGGTCGGGCGTACCGATCAGGACGGCGTCGATGTCGGGCGAGGCGAGCAGCTCGTGGTAGAACTCGACTTGTTTCGGCTCCGGTCCGCCGGCAGCGGTGACCGCGTCCGCAGCTTTCTCGCGCTGTTGCCGCCAGATGTCGCAGACGGCGCGGACTTCGACGTTGGTCCGGCCGGCAAATTCGAGAGCCCCGCGCAGCAGGTTCCTGCGGCCGCAGCCGATCACGCCAATGCCGATGCGATCATTGGCTCCGATAACGCGATTGGCTTTGAGGCGTCCGGCGGTGGAAAGAGCCATGGACGTGGTGACGAAGGAGCGTCGGGTCATAATGGCGACATGGTAACACCGCTACGCCACGGGCCGCGGTGTTCTACCCGTTCCGGCACGCCGTGTCTGAGCACCCGGACATCCGCGACTTGGAGAAGGCAGTACAGTTCGCACACTTCCTCGCCGAAAAACATGTGGCGGGCTCCTGGCGACTCTCGATGCAACGCGGCTTTACAATGGGACGCGATGAGCGTAATGGTGATGCGTTGGGTTAATGTTTGCGTGGTTCTGGCGATGTGTGCTTTTGCCCAAGAAGAACGGCCGCGGGCGAGGGATCTGGGGATTGCTCCTGGTGTGATGTCCCCGGGGCCGCTGAATGCGATTACGGATGTGGCGGGGGTCAAGGTCGGACACCGCACGGTAGTCCGCGGAGATAGCGTTCGGACCGGGGCGACGGCGATCTTGCCTCACGACGGAAACCTGTTCCAGGAGAAAGTCCGGACCGCAACGTTTGTCTTCAACGCCTTTGGGAAATTGATCGGCTCAACGCAGATCGAAGAGCTGGGTGTGATCGAGACGCCGATCATGCTCACAAATACCCTTGCTGTTTGGGAAGCAGCGGACGCTTTGAAGCACTATACGCTTCATCTGCCGGGCAACGAGGATGTTCGCTCGATCAACCCGGTTGTCGGAGAGACCAACGACGGCCGGCTCAATGATATTCGGGGAGAGCATCTCAGACGCGAGGATTTCCTGGCGGCGATTCAAGAGGCCAAGAGCGGGCCGGTCGAGGAGGGATCGGTGGGAGCGGGCACCGGGACGCGCGCGTTCGGGTTCAAGGGCGGCATCGGGTCGAGTTCGCGGCTGTTGTCTGAGCGGCAGGGCGGCTATACCGTCGGGGTTCTAGTGCAATCGAATTTCGGCGGGCTGCTGACCGTCGATGGAGTCCCCGTAGGCAAAGAGCTGGCGGCGGAGCGCAGCCACGCGCGGGCCGAACCCGAAGAAGACCTTGATTTGGCCGACGGTTCGATCATGATGATCGTCGCGACAGACGCACCTGCGGATGCGAGACAACTCAAACGCATCGCGCGCCGGGCGAGTTTCGGGCTGGCCCGGACCGGTTCTTCGGGCGGGCACGGAAGCGGCGATTTCGTGATTGCGTTCTCCACAGAGCGAGACCCGTCAAAGTACCTGGAGGATGGACGGCTCGGGCCACTGTTTCAGGCGACGATCGAAGCAACCGAAGAAGCGATCCTGAATTCGATGCTGCGGGCGACGACGGTAGAGGGGCATCGCGGAAACCGAGCGGAAGCGATACCGATCGGGCGGTTGCGGGAAATCCTTGCAAAACATGGCCGCTAAGAAGGCGGAAGAGACGGAGTGGCAGGGGCTGCCTGGACCATTCCGTTTTGAGGTAGTAGCTGAATGTTCGCACACACGGGCGCGCGCCGGACTGCTGCACACGGCTCATGGGACGGTCGAGACGCCGGTGTTCATGCCGGTGGGGACGCAGGCGACTGTCAAAGGTTTGACACAACGGATGTTGGCCGAGGAGTTGCAGGCGCCCCTGATCCTGGCGAACACCTACCACCTCTATCTCAGACCCGGACACAAGGCAATCGAAGAACTGGGCGGGCTGCACCGGTTCATGGGATGGCCGCGCGCCCTACTCACTGACTCGGGAGGGTTCCAGATTTTCAGTTTGGCGGGTCTGCGGAAGGTCACTGCAAGCGGGGTTGTCTTTCGGTCTCACCTGGACGGCTCGGAGCATCTGTTTACGCCGGAGTCGACCGTCGATGCCCAACATTCGCTCGGCAGCGACATCATGATGGTGCTGGACGAGTGCACCGAATACCCGGTGAGCCATGAGCGTGCGCGGGCGTCGATGGAAACGACGCTGCAGTGGGCGGAGCGGGCGTTTGAGCACTGGAGGAAAAGCCACGACGAAAGCCGGGCCCTGTTTCCGATCGTTCAAGGGTCGATGTTCGAGCATTTGCGGCGGGAGTGCGCGGAGCGGTTGGCCATGCTGAATGCGCCGGGATATGCGATCGGAGGGTTGTCGGTGGGCGAGCCCCGAGCGATGAGCTACGAAATGGTCGAGGCTACGGAGCCCATGCTGCCGAAGGACCGGCCGCGCTATGTCATGGGCGTGGGGATGCTCCACGAGCTCGGGGAATACGTGGCGCGGGGTGTCGATATGATGGATTGCGTTCTGCCGACGCGGAATGCGCGCAACGGCTACCTGTTCACGAGCTCCGGTCCGGTGGTGATTAAAAACGCCGCGTGGTCTCGTGACACTCGTCCGGTGGACGAGAAGTGCTCGTGTTACACCTGCCGGAACTTCTCTCGGGCATACTTGCGGCACCTGTTCCTGGCGCGAGAGATGCTGTTCGGCACATTGGCGACGTTACACAACGTATCTGTCTACCTTGACAGGATGAGGAGGATTCGCGAAGCTATACTGTTTGGGGATCTTCCCGAGTATTTGGCCCTGATTCGCGCTGAGGAAGAGAAGCGCTCCTAGCCCGAGTTTGCGAGGCGTTCGTTTCGATCCCGGTTTCCCTGTTGCAAAGCTGAAGTGGAAGAACTATGGCCGCTCTTGACGGGCCTGCCGGGGATCAGTTTGGACATGCGTTCGTTGTTGGAAGTGACATTTTCGGCCGGGCCGAACCCGGCTCCGGCGTTGTTCCTATTGCAAGCGAGCCCGCTGTCGACCCCTTTCGTTCCCATCATCTTGATGGTGGTGATTTTTTACCTTGTGCTGTTTCTGCCGATGCGTCGGCGGCAGAAGAAGACAGACGAGATGCTGCGAAACTTGCAGAACGGCGATCGCGTGGTGACGAATGGCGGCGTCATTGGTACGATCGTGTCACTGGGTGAGAAAGACAACACGGTCACGCTACGTGTAAGGCCGGACAACGTCAAGATCCAGTTCTCACGGGGTGCTGTGACGGCATTGCTTTCGCAGAACGAGGAAAAGAAGTAAGACACAATCAGGGCTCGCCGCGGAGCGGTATTTCGACCTTATGAAAGGCAGTCTGCGAAACCGGTTGTTGGTCGCCCTGGCGGTGGCCCTGACCGCCCTTTACGGCGTCATCGGGCTGCCTACCTCCCTACAAGATATCTACGACCATCTGGAAGAGAAGGTCACCCTGGGTCTCGATCTGAAGGGCGGCGTACATCTGATTCTTCAGGTGCAGGTACAGGAAGCGCTGCGTGCAGAGGCGGATCGTACGATCCGGCGGCTGCAGGACGAACTCGGCGACTTGCCTGTGCCGCTGACTCCGGATTCCATCACGAGAAACAACCCCGAAACGATCGAACAAGCTGACGACATCATGATCACGGTGGAAGGGGTGCCGGCCGAACGGGCTTCGGACTTCCGGAACACCGTCGAGCAATACTTCCCCAATTGGTTGCCGTCAAGCCGATCATCTGCCGTCTGGGAATTGCGCATGCGGCCTTCCTCACTGGCGCTTCTCAAAAACGACACGGTGACTCAGACGATCGCAACCGTCGAGAATCGCGTCAACAGCCTGGGTTTGACCGAACCGACCATCCAGCAACACGGGCGGGCAGACGCGGAATACGAAGTCCTGGTGCAGTTGCCGGGACTCAGCGATCCGGCCCGCGTGATGCAGATACTGTCGATGACAGCGCAGCTCGAAATCCAGGAAGTGCTTGATGCGACTCCGTATCCTGACATCGATTCGGCGCGCGCGGCCCACAACGGCGTGATGCCGCCGAACAGCGAGTTGAGGTTGCACCAGAGGCCGGCCGTAGGCGGTGCGGAGAACGAATGGTACGTCTTGAACGCGGTACCCGTGATTACCGGCTCGGACTTGCGGAATGCCGTTCCCGGGCGCAACCCTGAGGACCAGACCTGGGAAGCAAGGTTTGTTCTTTCACCCGAGGCAGGGAGCCGTTTCGGGGACTATACGGGGGCGAATGTCGGCAACCTCCTGGCGGTGGTTCTGGACGATCGCATCAAGAGCGTGGCCGAGATTCGGTCCCGGATCACAGACCAAGGCAGCATCAGTGGGTTGAGCGGTCAGCAGGAGGCGCAGGACTTGGCTCTGGTGCTGCGGGCGGGTTCTTTGCCGGCTTCGGTCGAGTACCTGGAGGAGCGGACAGTCGGCGCCTCGCTCGGAGCGGATTCCATCCGGCAAGGCGTCAGGAGCGCATTGCTGGGATTGGCGCTCGTCGTTTTCTCGATGCTGGTCTACTATCGCCGAGCCGGCATCAATGCCGTACTGGCCCTGATGTTGAACCTGCTCATTCTGTTGGCGATGCTGAGCTACTTCAGCTTCACGCTGACACTGCCGGGCATAGCGGGAATCATCTTGACGATCGGCATGGCCGTGGATGCCAACGTGCTGATTTTTGAGCGCATTCGCGAGGAGTTGCGGGCTGGCAAGGGGGTCGTCGGCGCCCTGAATGCGGGATTCGCGAAGGCCTTCCTGACGTTGATTGACACCAACCTGACTACAATCATCGCCGCCGCATTCCTTTTCCTGTTCGGCCGCGGCCCCGTGCAGGGCTTCGCTGTGACCCTGGCAATCGGCTTGGTCGCAAATCTGTTCACGTCCGTGTTCGTATCACGGCTGATCTTTGATTTTGCCTTGGCAGGCAAGAAGCAAGTCAAGGAGTTGAGTATCTGAACCTTCACCGGGAACTTTGCGACGCACGCCGGTGTCTAGAGATATCGTAATCCGTTCCACGCTGAATCATGCAGCTTCTGAAAGAGACGAACATCGACTTCATCGGCCGGCGGAAATACTTCCTCGGACTTTCACTGCTTCTCATCGTGGCGGGTGGCGTGAGCCTTTTTCTCAAGGGCGGGCCAAAGTTCGGCATTGATTTCAAGGGCGGCACGCTCGTTTACGTGAAATTCAAGGATGAGCCTCGATTGGATGAAATCCGAGAGGCGCTGACCGGCGAGGGGCTCAACGTTGCTACGCTCCAGCCTTTCGAGGAGGGACCCGACAACCACGAGTTGAAAATCGACCTCGACCTGACCGAAGAGGAGGCCCTCGAATCGGGGCAGGACAAGATTGTGGCGACTCTGCGCCGGCTCTACGGAAGCGAGGAATCGAAACTGGATTTCAACAACGTCGGCTTGGAAACCCTCTCTGACCGGGTGGTCTCGAATCCCAAGATCGCCGAGTCGGCGTTGACGACGGAGGAGATCACGGAAGAGGTCCGAGCGCTATTGGCGTTTCGCGATCAGGCTCCGCAATCGGGCCTGGTAAGAGATTTTTCATTATTGACTTCCATTGAGGGGGTCAATCCTGATATCATATCGGCGCTTGAGGAGGAGACTTACCTCGGAGCGTTTGCGATCCGAGGGGGAGGGTACGTCGGACCGAAAATCGGTAAAGAGCTCCAGTGGCAGGCGATCAAAGCAACTCTGTTCGCGCTGGGCGGAATGCTGGTCTACATCGCATTTCGTTTTGAGTGGATTTATGGGGTCGCGGCGGTCGCGGCGGTCTTCCACGACGTTTTGATCACGCTCGGATTCTTCTCGCTCTTTAACCGGGAGATTGAGCTGACGGTCGTCGCAGCTTTTCTCACCCTGGTAGGTTATTCGATGAACGATACGATCGTGATCTTCGACCGCGTGAGAGAGAACCGAAAGTTGACTCGTCGTCAGCCTTTGGCGAGCTTGCTGAACCTGAGTGTGAATCAGACTCTGGCGCGAACGGTTTTGACTTCCGGTCTGACCCTCATGGCTGTTCTGTGTCTGTTCGTTTTCGGTGGCGAGGTGCTGAGAAGCTTTTCGTTCGCCTTGGTGGTCGGCGTGTTGATCGGGACTTACTCTTCAGTGTTCGTTGCCAGTCCGATCCTGTTATGGTGGCAGGGTAGGGCCGTAGCGGTTGGAGGGCAGTCGCGCCGAAAATGAGGTAAAGGCATTGCGTACGAACCTTGAATGGAGCTAGCATAGATCGGGTCGAGCCCGGACGCGCATGGAAAGGTTTCGGGAATCGACATAAGAGAGAGGGCTTAAACCATGTTTGAACAAAGCATGCTTAATACGGGGAAGACGAAAACACCTTGGACGGTGGCAGTCTCGTTCATCGTCCAGGCCTTCGCGCTCGGCGTGATGGTTCTCATCCCGCTGCTCAACTATTACGAACTCCCGGCGACGGAGTTGATGACGTTCCTGGTAGCGCCGCCTCCGCCCCCGCCCCCGCCGCCTCCTCCGACGGAGATGGTGGTCAAAAAGGTGATTCCGCGTGAATTCGACGCCGGCAAGTTGGTGCAACCAACCGCCATTCCCGACGAGATCGCGATCATCAAGGAAGAAGACATGCCTCCGCCGGCTGCGACCATCGCCGGTGTTGTCGGAGGTGTTCCGGGCGGTTCAGTCGGTGGCTCCCTCGGTGGTGTGATCGGTGGCATCGTTTCGAATCAACCGATCGTCGCGCCGCCTCCGCCCCCGCCGCCCGTGAAGAAAAAGAAAGCGACCCCGAAGCGCATTCGCGTGGGCGGAAGCGTCCAGAAAGCCCGCTTGGCGAAACGGGTCGCCCCGAGATATCCACCCCTCGCGCGACAGGCGCGCATTCAGGGTGTCGTGAAGCTTTCTGCGATCATTGCCCGAAACGGATCGATCCAGAAACTGGAAGTAAACAGCGGCCATCCGCTGCTGGTTCCGGCCGCGCTGGAAGCGGTGAAACAGTGGCAATACAAGCCGACCTTACTCAACGGCGAGGCGGTGGAAGTTGTAACTCAGATTGACGTGATCTTCAAATTGACCGGGTGATCGGTGATCGCGTGATCCACAGCGAATAAGATTCCGATCGAAGCAACGGCGGAGCGTTCGCGCACATACGATTCAGAGGAGGAGAACTTTTTATGTTTGCTCAGTTGTCGGTTTGGAGCATGATGCTGCTCCAGCAACAAGAAGTCGGTTTCGATATGGTTTCCATGTGGAACCAGATGGGGTTCGCGGCGCGAGCGGTTGTCATCGTGATGTTTGTGATGTCCGCTTGGTCGATCGGCGTGATGATTGATCGCTACTTGGCCTACAACTCGGCTCGGAAACAGTCGCGGCAGTATGCTCCGGCCGTCGCGGGCGCTTTGCGCGAAGGCAAGTTGGACGAAGCCGTGAAAGTGTCCGAGCGCTATAAGAAGAGCCACTTGGCAAAGGTTGTGGTGGCGGGCCTGCAAGAATTCCAAGCACACGAAATGAGCTCGGAAATCCCGGGTGAGACGATTGAGTCGTCGAAGCGTGCTCTCGATCGGGCTCAAGCCATCACACATGCCGAGTTGAATCGCGGCCTTAGCGGTCTGGCCACGATTGGTTCCACGGCGCCCTTCGTGGGGTTGTTCGGAACGGTAGTCGGCATTATCAACGCGTTCGAGGGCATTTCGTCCGAAAAGTCAACAGGTCTCGGCGCTGTCGCAGGCGGCATTTCTGAGGCTCTGGTAGCGACCGCGATCGGTTTGTTCGTAGCGATCCCGGCGGTGTGGATGTTCAACTACTTCAACACCAAAGTGGAAGCGTTCGACGTCGAGATGGACAACTCCAGCTCGGAACTGCTTGACTACTTCCTGAAGAAGACCCAAAAAGCTGCCGCCAGCTAAACCGGATCAAACCGAAGCGACGGCGGGGCTGTGAGCCCGCCGCCTTCAGTGCCGAATGGAGTTCGGAATGGAAGAAGAGAAGAAAAGCAAATCAATGGGCGCCATTGTGGATATCAATGTGACGCCGATGGTAGACGTGATGCTCGTGTTGCTGATCATCTTCATGGTCATCACCCCGATGTTGAGCAAGGGCGTCAGCGTTGACTTGGTGCGCACACGCAACCACATCGCGATGGACGAGGCGGATCAGGAGGATGCCATCCTGATCGCCGTGACGCGTGAGGGAAGCGTGTTCCTGGGTCGTTCTCGTATTGAGGCAAACCTGCTCAAGAACGAAGTTGAGGACATCCTGACTACTCGCATCGACAAGACCGTGTACGTCAAGAGCGACGCTCGGTCTCGTTACGAGCGGGTCGTCGAAGTTGTCAACATTCTTCGCTCCGCGGGCTGTGATCAAGTGGGACTTCTGACGGAAAAGCTGGAAGAAACACGTAGCCGCGCGGCTCGCTAAACGGCGTGTAAGAGTCCTATCAGACTAAAGGAGAAAAAACACCATGGCTATGGATGTAGGTGGAAGTGGCGGTGGTCCGATGGTCAACATCAACATGACCCCGCTGATCGACGTCTTGTTGGTCTTGTTGATCATCTTCATGGTGATTACGCCGCTGACCCCAAAGGGTTTGGAGGCGCTGGTCCCGCAGCCCAACCCCGACGCGCAGCAGCAGCAGCAGGAATCCAACACCCGAACGATTGTCGTTTCGATCAACGCGAACCGCGGCATCATGATCAACCGCGATCCCACCGCGAAAGACCTGTTGGGAGACCGGCTCCAGGACATCTTCAAGACCCGGGCCGAGCGAGTGATGTTCGTTCGCGGCGCGCCGGCTCTGGAATTCATTGAGATCGCCGAGGTCATTGACATTGCCAAAGGTGCAGGGGTCGACAAGATCGGGTTGCTGACCGAGGACCTCGAATCGGGCGGCTAGGAACCGCCCAGCCGGAGAGACGGAGCGGAAAACCATGAGACGGTTTCTACAAGTTCTTCTATTGCTTGCCCTGGTTGGAGGCGTTCTACTCACCACCAGTTGCATGGACAAGCTCAACTACCTCAGGGCGCGGAATGAATTAAACCACGGCGTGCGGGCGTTCAGCCAGTCCAACTATCAAGCCGCTGTTCAGCGCTTCGACCAGGCCATCGAATATGATCCGGAGCTGTTGGCGGCCCGATCCTATCGGGCGTCGTCATTCATGATGCAATACATCCCGGGTGGCGAATCCGAAGAAAACATGCAGATCGCCCGGCAGGCGCTGGATGGCTTCCAGGGGGTTCTCGAACGTGATGAGAAGAATGAAATCGCCCTCGCCAGCATTGCGTCTCTGTACTTCAGCATGAGGGAGTTCGAGTTGTCCAAAGAGACGTACCGTGCTCTGATTGGCGTCAATCCGGAGAACAAGGAAGCGCATTACACGATAGGCGTCATCAACTGGTCGATCACGTTCCCGCGAGACATGCAGGTTCGGGCTGAGATCGGCATGCAACTCGACGAGCCGGGTCCGATCAAAGATCAGGATGCTCGCCAGGAACTGGCCGAGGAGAACCTTCCGTTGATCGAAGAGGGACTCGAGGCCCTCAATGCGGCCATCGAGATCGATCCCCAATACGACGATGCGATGGCTTACGTAAACCTGCTCTACCGCCGCTGGGCCGACATCGCGGAATCCCCAGAAGAGTACGAGAAATACACGACGACGGCCGACGAGTGGGTCCAGAAAAGCCTGGAAACAAAAAAGATCAAGGCGGAAGCGGCGATCCAGGAGTTCCAGTAAAACAGCGACGGTTTTATAATAGAGCCCTGAGGAGCATGTGCTTCTCGGGGCTTCTTGTATCTGTCATGGCGGATTGCCCGGCAGGTTTGCGATGTCAACGTCTCCCGTTGCCGCTAACCGACCCCTCCTCCCCGACTCTCTCCTTCGGCGTTTCGCTGCGTTGGAAGCGAAGCTTCGCAAAGCTCGCCCCCACGACGACCTGAAGCCGCTGCGAGAGGCCTTCGAGTTCGCAGCTTGGCGTCACGAGTCCCAGAAGCGCGCTTCCGGCGAACCTTACATCGCGCACCCTCTGGAAGTGGCCCACATCCTTGCTGACCGGCGATTGGACAGAGTCTGCCTGATCACCGCCCTGCTCCATGACGTCGTCGAGGATACCGCCGTAGGGTTAGGCGAGATCGAGCGCCGCTTCGGACCTGAAGTCGCAGGGTGCGTAGACGGCGTCACCAAACTCGGCCTCCTCGATTACAACTCGACCCATGCCCAGCAGGCTGAGAACTACCGCAAGATGATGCTGGCGATGGTCCGCGACATTCGTGTGATCCTCGTTAAGCTCGCCGATCGTCTGCATAACATGCGGACCTTGGAGTATCTTTCCGAAGAAAAACAACGACGAATCTCCCGGGAAACGTGGGAGATCTATGCACCGATCGCCCTGCGTCTCGGGATGGGCCGAATATGGAGCGAGCTAAGAGACCTGGCCTTCGCCTACCTCGAGCCGGAGGCCCATCGAGAGATTACTGCGTACATCGAGTCCCGGCGAGAGGTCGATGACAATTTCCTGCATCAAGTAAAGGAAATCATCTCCAAGCTGCTTGACGAAGCGGGTGTGCCCTGTACGGTCGAGGGAAGAATCAAGAGACCTTCTTCGGTTTATGAAAAAACCAAGCGTGGCGTGCCGCTGCCTCAGATGTACGACCTGTTGGCCCTTCGGGTGATCACTGACACCGAGAAAAATTGCTACGCCGCCCTGGGACTCATCAACAACCGCTGGACACCAGTTACGGGTACGATCAATGACTACATTTCCCGACCGCGGCCGAATCTCTACCAGTCGCTGCATACTTCCATGATCAACGACAAGGGCCAAAAGTTCGAAGTCCAGATCCGTACCTGGAATATGCACAAAATGGCGGAGGAAGGAATCTGCGCCCACTGGAAATACAAAGAAGGACGGATCGGAGCCGATGCCGATGATCAGCGGATGGCTTGGCTGCGGCAGCTTGTCGAGTGGCAACAGGACATGCCTGATCCGACCGACTTCATGTCAACTCTGAAAGTCGACTTGTATCCGGAAGAGGTTTATGTCTTCACCCCGAAGGGCAAGTTGCTGGTCTTGCCGCAGGGAGCCACACCGGTCGACTTTGCTTATTTGATCCACACGGAAGTCGGCCATAACTGCGTCGGCGCCAAGGTGAATGGAAGAATCGTTCCCCTCAAGTACAACCTCTCGAACGGAGACACCGTCGAGATCATCACGCAAGCCGGCCACGCTCCGAGCCGTGACTGGCTGAGCTTCGTCAGGACCTCGCGGGCGCGAAACAAGATCAAGCATTGGCTCAACACGCACCGTCGCAAGCGGGCCGAAGAGATTGGCCTCAAGCTTCTCGACAAAGAAGCGAAACGCATGCGCATCTCGCTGAAGAAGATTGATGACGGGACCTGGGAAAGGGTCTGTCGGGACTATGGTTTCTCCAAGCCGGCGGATCTGTACGCCGCGCTGGGGTATGGACGCTACTCGGCCAAACAGATTCTGCCGAAGTTCCTGCCGGAAGACGATCGGCAATCTGCTCGCACGACCCCGACCCAGCCCAAACCGGCGGTTTCCAGGCGTCCCGACGCCTCGCCAGGTGAGTCATTGATCGTCAGCGGTATCGACGACATGCTCGTTTACAGGGCCGGCTGTTGTAAACCGATTCGAGGAGAGCCGATCGTCGGCTATGTTACTCGCGGCAAGGGGGTTGCTGTCCACGCAACCAGTTGCGCGAATGTCGAAAACCTGATGTACGATGCCGAGCGCCGGATCGATGTCCAGTGGGCGAATGCCGAAGCAGAAGAATTGAACTACGAGGCGAAGTTGGAGATCCGGGTCGACGATCGGCCCGGACTACTGAACGAGATTACCTCCATCCTTTCGGACGAAGGCATCAATATTTCACAGCTCTCGAGTCGAGCGCCGACGCGCGGGGGGCCTGCACTGATCGATACCACGATCTCAGTACGTGATCTGGCTCAACTCACTCGCGTTATTGCATCAATCCAACGCGTGCCGCACGTGAGTGAAGTCAGACGTAGCTGACCTGAAACATCCTCCTGATCAAGCGGCGTTGACCCCCATCCGGATGTTTCCAGTTTGGATGATCAACGTGGGCGGTGGAAAACCAGCCGACAGAAGGAGTACGTTTCTTGCCGCGCGTCGGCTTCTGCGGTTCAGCCTGGTCGCTCCACGTTCTTAGACTGCATATTCGCGAACGGCGGAGTGAGTCCACGGAATCACATCCACGGCTGTTCGGTGGGTGAGCGCGGCAGGCGCCATCAATCGACGTAGGCGATGCAGTCGATTTGGAGCAGTTGGCCTGGGCGCCGGAAACCGGTCGCGCCGAAGTAGTTTCGCGCTGGCCTCGGATCAGGGAAAAAGGTGTTGTAGGTCTCCGTCATCGGCCCCCAGTTGTTCACGGGATCGACAAGCGAGACCTGCACCTTGAGCACGTTGGCCATTGAGGAACCGGCACGCTCCAGCGATTCCTTCATGAGCGTCAGGCAATCGGCGGTTTGTTGCTGGACGTCACCGGGACCGTCCGGGCGCCGTCTCGGATACCAACCGCCGATGCCGCCGAGGAACAGCAGGTGACCGGAGCGCAGTGGACCGCCGGTGCGCTCCTTCTTCGGTGTCCAGTTATCGGCGGCCTGTGCGGAAGAAGCTCCTGCAAGGCCGAGCGCCACGGCCATCATGGCTTCACGGCGTGAGTTGGATTTCCCATCGGGCATGGCTAGATCTTCCTCCTCTGTACTGCTCGGTTGTAAGGTCCTCACAAAATAGCACAGGAACGGAGATCGCCCGCGCAAGCTCCGGCGCGTTGCTACAATCGGCGTCTGTCCGCGCTCCGAGCTGGGCTGGGTTCGCATGTTCCGAAAGATCCTGATTGCCAATCGCGGAGAAATTGCAGTCCGGGTGATCCGCACCTGCAGAGCGATGGGAATCACGGCGGCGGTGGTGTACTCTGACGCGGACCGCGCGTCACTCCATGTGCGGCTCGCCGACGAGGCTGTGCGAATCGGACCTTCTCCAGCCCACGAGAGCTACCTGCATATCGAACGGATTCTCAAGGCCGCGCGTGATTCCGGCGCCGATGCGATCCATCCGGGTTATGGGTTTCTCAGCGAGAACGCCGAGTTCGTCGAGGCCTGCGACCGGGCAGGGTTGACGTTCATCGGGCCGACAGCGGCCGCAATGCGGCTGATGGGTTCGAAGACGCGCGCACGGGAGGCGATGATGGCCGCCGGAGTCCCCGTCGTACCCGGCACGACCGAGCCGGCAGCGAGTTTCGATGAAGCTCTGGAGGCGGCCAGAGCGATTGGCTTTCCCGTCATGCTCAAAGCTGCCGGTGGCGGCGGCGGCAAGGGCATGCGGTTGGTTGCGTCGGCGGCCGAGATGGCGCCGGAGTACGAACAGGCTCGAGGCGAGGCCCGACAGGCTTTCGGGAACCCGGAAATCTATATCGAGAAGGCGATTGTCAAACCGCGTCATATCGAAGTCCAGATCCTGGCGGATGCATACGGCAACGTGATCCATCTTTGGGAAAGAGAATGCTCATTGCAGCGGCGCCATCAAAAAGCCCTGGAGGAAGCGCCGGCTCCCCTCGTCGATGAGCACCCGTCATTGCGAGAGCGGATTACGAAGGCCGGCGTTGAGGCGGCCTCGGCAGCGGGTTATGTGAACGCCGGGACCGTGGAGTTTCTCGCTGACGCGGAAGGACGGTTCTACTTCCTCGAAATGAACACCCGCCTACAGGTCGAGCACCCGGTGACAGAGATGATCACCCGGCTTGATCTGGTGCGTGAACAGATTCGCATTGCGGCGGGCGCGAAGCTTCCACTGCTACAAGAGGATGTCGGGTTGCACGGTCACGCGATTGAATGTCGAGTCTACGCGGAGGATCCAGACAATCAGTTCTTTCCCTCACCAGGCGAAATCACTTCGCTGACTGAACCGGGAGGGCCGGGAGTACGTGTCGATTCGGGAGCTTACGAGGGCTGGTCGGTGCCTATGGAATACGACCCGCTCATTGCGAAGTTGGTCGTTTGGGACAAGGATAGGGATTCCGCAGTAGCACGCCTGCGCACCGCTCTTCGGGAATACAATGTGACGGGAATCAGGACGACACTCGGCTTCTTCCGGGACATCGTTGAAGATGAGGAATTCCGTGCGGGACGGATCGACACCGGTTTTATCGGCCGCTGGATGGAGCGTAGAGCGTTGCCACGGTCGGACGAAGCAGCGCGGCGGATCGCTGTCGTCGGCGCCGGCGTGCAATTTCTTCGGACCGCCGCTCAGAGCACGAGAAAGTCTGGGCTGCCCGCCAGCGCCTGGAAGCGGGCCGGCCGGGACGCGTTGCTGCGGTGAGCAGATGAGCCCCGCTGCGTGACCGCGATGAAGCTGCTTTCGACAATCGGTGACACGCAAGTGACCTTGGAGCTACAGCGCGATTCCTCGTCTTCGGTCAGCTTTCGCATCGACGATGATTCCGGCAAAGCCGACATTCGAGAGATCGCGCCTCTCACTTACTCTGTTATCGAGGCCGGCCGCCATTACGATGTGCGCATCTACGAACGCGGCAGCGGTATGTTTGACGTTGCTGTCAACGGAGAGGCGTATCCGGTTACCGTGACCGATCCGAGGCGCTGGACTCAGGCCGGGGGCGCATCGGACGCCTCCGGGCCTCGGAAAATAAAAGCGTCCATGCCCGGAAAGGTCGTCAAATTGCTGGTTCAGGAAGGCGACGAAGTCGACGCAGCGCAAGGACTCGTCATCGTGGAGGCGATGAAGATGCAGAATGCGATGAAGTCGCCGAAGGCGGGCAGGGTTGCCGTCATCGAAGTGTCGGAGGGCGGTTCAGTAGCCGCTGGCGAGACGCTTGTCGTCATCGAATGAAGGTTGGAACCAATGCCTGCAAGACCGGATTGTCCTTCATGCAGCGGAACCGGATGGAAGGAAGTGGACAAGGGGGGTGTGCCCGCGGTTGTCCGTTGCGGCTGTGCTGAGGTGCAACGTCAGGGGACCTTGTTGAAACAAGCGGGCATCCCTGAGCGGTTCGAGCAGGCAAGCTTTGACAACTTCAGTCTGCCCCGTGATAACCCGATCGCCAACCGTGCCCTGGCGCACGCGATGATCGAAGCCAAGGGATACGCGCGTGAGTTCCCTACGGCCCCAAAACCAGGATTGATGTTGCAGGGACCTCCAGGCGTCGGCAAGACACACCTCGCCTGCGCCGTACTCAAGGGTCTCGTCGAACGGGGCTTCGAGGGGTTGTTCTTTGACTACCAGAACCTGCTGGACCGGATTCGCGCGGGGTACAACCCGGCGGCCGGCACGAGCGAGCGCGAAGCCTATCGCTCGGCGCTCGAGGGCGAGGTCCTGCTGCTCGACGACTTGGGCTCGCACCGCGCGAGTGATTGGGTGAAGGACGTGGTAACGAGCATCATCAACAACCGCTACAACGCCAGGAAAGCCCTCATCGTCACCACCAATCTTCCCGACGAGGACTTGGGAGACCGCAAGAGCGACAAGAACCCTGAGGCCGGCCATTATCACATCAAAGACATGCTGGCCGACCGGATCGGCCCGCAGGCGCGTTCGCGGCTGTTCGAGATGTGCAAAGTCGTGCGGATCGAGGCCAGCGACTACCGGCTCAAGGACGTGCGGCGGTAGACATCTTCACATCTTCCACCGCATCCGTCCGAGTGAGCTCCTCATCAAGGCCAGTCATTTCAGACTCCCTTCGAAGCCCCTCTCGATGGCGTTCAGACCGGCGGTGACCTCTTCAGCCCCGCTCATGTCGAACGCCGGCAGTTTCTCCCTGCGTTTGCGCCCCAGGTCGGAGGCGACGTTCCCGGCCAGGGCGATCCGCACGCAGCGGCCCTTGGTGCGGACGGCTTCCTCGATCAGCCCGGTAAACAGGTTGCCGGTAATGGCGATGTCGGTCGTGCCTTCGAGCTCGATCCCTGAGGCATAGACTTTCTGCGGCCACTTGGCTGCGTAGTCTTCCTCGCGGCGCGTGCCGGGACCGTTGTGACTGTTTGAAAATGCGTTCCCGGTGATGCTGATACGGCCGCTTTTCGGTCCGACTCGTACCGCCGGATTCGGCATGATCGTGAACGTGTTGGCCGACACCGAGCTGCCCCAGGCGTCGCGCAGGTCCACGCCGCCGCCCTGGTTGTGCGCAATCACGTTCGACCCGATGGTCACGCCGTAAACATCACGATCAAGGACGATCGCCGTTCCCTGGCACTCTTCGATCATGTTTCCCGAAAGAACCGAGCCGTAGGTGTTCTCGATGACCACGCCATGGCGTAGGTGGTCGTCGATGTTGTTGGCGTTCATGCAGAGGTTGAAGCCGTCGATACAGCGAAGCGCGTCCTGGTTCTCTTCGAACTGGTTGCCGTTGACGACGATGTCGTGTCCACCCTCGAGATTGACGCCGGCCTTCGCGTTGTAGGTGAAGATCGAATCGTTAATGCGCGGGTCTTCGTAGCAGTCGATGCAGTTGAGGCCGTGACCGCCGTTGCGGTCGATCGACAGGCCGTGGACGTAGATCTCGTTGATGCCCTCGGCATGGATGCCGTGACCGCTCTTGGGATTGCCGCTGATGCGGAAGTCGGCGAGCTGAACCCGCCACAGGAACGATTCGCGGCGATCTTCACGGCTCTCGGCAGACTCGCGCTTCGGGTGGCGGACGATCAGAGCCGGCTCTCCCTCTTCGTTTCGATTGCGGATGTGGGTCGCCGCGCCAGAGCCTTCCACGCGCGTCTCGGGCTTCGACAGGACAAGTGGCTCGGTGATGTCGTAGTTCCCTGGCGGAATGCGCACCACGCCGCCTTCCTCGGGCAGCGCGTCGAATGCCGCTTGAAGATCGGCATGATCGGCCGCGTTGATCGTCGCGGGTGAGCCGGGCGCCTGAGCCCCGGCGGGATGGGGCTGGCCGAACCAAAGCGCCCCTCCAAGTCCTGCGGCGAGGCACAACAAAACCACGATACGAGAGCTGATCATTACATCCTCCCTGAACGGTGAACTGCGATCACAAGGCGGGACTGTCATACGGCTTGAAAGTCCGTGGTGAAACCCAGCGTAGCACCGGGAGCGGCGAGGCGCCCGCCTGACAAGGCGCGACGAGGGAACATATTGGACATATGTGACCGCGGAGCAACGCAGTTCAGTCGGGATGCATCGCCGCTTGAATGCAGTGGGGCTTTTGCCACGGGCTGCTTGGCCTCGACGATGACAAATGCCAAGTCGCTTGCAATACGTCACACTGACGATTGCAGTAAGGTCGGATTTCCTCTCGGCGCTCCGATGCGGGCGTTTACTGCACTTTTGCGCACGTAATGCATATCCTTGCCGTCAACAACGGAGTGCAGGCTCCGGCTGGCCGTGTATCTCGACAAGCAGCTCTCGAAGGCCGTGCATGGTGACGGTATCGGCCAAGGTCGCTCGGGCGATTTGAAAGCACTTCCGAACCCGACAGGTCGCCCCCCTTTTCCGCCGTAGCGATTCTGTATCATGAGCTATTCATGAGGACGTTTTGCTGTTTCCTGCTGTTGGCCGTCCCGCTTGCGGCCCAGCACGGACGCTACGACAAGGAGTCGAACCATCCGGCCATCGGCGACCCCGTGCAGATTGCGGCCGGTGAAAAACTCTACCAGCGGTCTTGCGCCGGCTGCCACGGCCCGGACGGCAGCGGCGGACGCGGTCCCAACCTCGTGGTGCGGCCGATGTGGCACCCGCTCAGTGACGAGAAGATCTTCTCGATGATCCGCGACGGTATTCCGGGCACGGTCATGCCGCCTACGAACCTGTCCGATGATGAGAGCTGGCAGCTCGTCGCTTTCATTCACGCCTTGATCGGACCGGCCGCCGAAAATCCGCCGCCCGGCGACGCAAGCGCCGGCGAGAAGATCTTCTGGGGCAAGAAAGCCAATTGCTCGAGTTGCCACACGATCCGTGGCAAGGGCGGACACCTCGGCCCGGACTTGACCAACATCGGCGGCATGCGCCCCTTGGCCGTCATTCGCGAATCCGTCCTTGATCCCTCGGAGGAACTCTATCTGCTCGAGAAGGAAGCGGTGACGGTAAAGCTGAAGAACGGCGAGACCATCCACGGCGTCGCGCGCAACCGCAACAACTACTCGCTGCAGATCATCGAGCGGGATGGCGGTCTCCATCTCCTCTCGATGCGCGACGTCGCCGAGCTTGAAATCCTCGAACGCTCCGCCATGCCCGGCGACTACGGCGAGAAACTTTCGGCCGAAGAACTCGAAAACCTGTTTGCTTTCCTGTCCCGGCAGACTCTTCGCGGCACTGCGGAGGCGAGCCACTAACGAAGAAGCCCTCAGATCGACAGGCCGGACAATGAACCGCCGCGTGGACTTGACTAGAACGTGAACATTAGCGAGCAAAGAAAACTGATGCGTGTGCTGGCGTTGCTTCTCACAATCTGTGGCCTTGCGGCCGGCCAGGTTCGTTACGAGGATATCCTGAACAGCCCCGGCAAGAACTGGCTGACGTACGCCGGAAGCTACAACGGTTGGCGCCACAGCCCGCTGGACCAGATCACGCCTCGGAATGCCGGCTCGTTGGTCCCCAAGTGGGTCTACCGCGTTCCCAACTCGGTCCGGTTGCAGACTTCGCCTGTCGTTTACGACGGCGTCATGTACGTGACCGACACGAACGCCGTGTATGCTCTCGACGCGCGCAGCGGCCGGCTGATCTGGAGCTACGTCGACGGCCGCGCCGAAGAGTCCGGACCCAACCGCGGGCCGGCGATTCTCGGCGATCGCATCTACTTTACAACCAGTGACAACTATCTCACCGCTCTTGACCGGCGCTCGGGCGGCGTCCTCTTCAGCAAGAAATTCGCCCGCGTCGAGGACGGCGTCACTTCGACTTCCGCTCCTTTCGCCGTCAAGGACATGGTGATCGTCGGCAGCGCCGGCGGTGACTACGGTGTTCGTGGTTTTTTGGCCGCGATGTCGGCTGAAACGGGCGAAGAGATCTGGCGCACCTACACTGTCCCGGCGAGGGGCGAGCCCGGTTCGGAAACCTGGGGCGACCTCATCGAGTGGGGCGGCGCCGCGACTTGGCTCTCCGGCACTTTCGATCCCGACCTCGATACCCTCTATTGGACGACCGGCAACCCCTGGCCCGATTTCAACGCCTCCGTGAGGCCGGGCGACAACCTCTACAGTTGCTCGCTGCTGGCGCTCGATCCCGAGACCGGAAAGATGAAATGGTACTTCCAGTTCACGCCGCACGATACCCATGACTGGGACGCCCAGAGTTGGCCGATGCTGGTCGACCTGGAGTGGGAAGGCAAGCCGCGCAAGCTCGTCCTGCACGCCAACCGCAACGGGTTCTTTTACATCCTCGACCGCGAAACCGGAGAGTTTCTGCGGGCTACCAAGCTTACTGACAGCGTCGATTGGGCAACCGGCATCGACAAGAACGGCCGTCCCATCCTTGTTCCCGGCAAGGACCCGACAATCGATGGCAACTGGGTTTGCCCCAGTGTCAAAGGCGCGACGAACTGGATGGGCCAAACATTCCATCCCGATACCGGGCTGCTCTACGTCCTCACGTTGGAGCAGTGCGGCTGGTTCACTACCTCCGAGCAGGAGCCCCTCCCGATGAACAACTTCCCCGGCGGCGGCGCCACCGAAGAGGGCGGTCAGGTCATCCTGCGGGCCATCGACCCGAAGACCGGCGAGCGCGCTTGGGAATATCCCATGACCGGCTTCGGCCGCATGTGGACCGGCACGGTCTCGACAAAAACGGGGGTTCTGTTCTCGGGCGATGACGCCGGGCAGTTGATCGCGCTCGAAGCCCGGACTGGCCGCCACCTGTGGAACTTCAACATGGGCGAGCTTTCGACCGCTTCGCCCGTCATCTACGAAGTCGACGGCAAGCAGCACGTCGCCATCGCCTCCGCCACCGCTATCTTCGCTTTCGGTCTCTTCGAACCCGTCGAGCCCATGGACTTGCCCAACATCAAGACACGGAAATAGAAACCGGCTTGGCCTCCCTGTTTTAGTGCACCGCAACGTCGCGTACTTTCGTCCGGCGTGAGCTTCCGGCCGGGCCTTCGACCCGCAGGGTGACGACGTACTCACCCGCCTGCCCATAGGCGTGCAGGGGATGCTGCTCGTCGGAGCTCGAGCCGTCGCCGAAGTCCCACTTCCACGATGTGACATCTCCCTCGGACATGTCCTGAAACGCCACCAGGCGGCGCTGCATGTCGAGCACCCGGAAGGCCCACCTGGCATCGATCGGCTTGCGGAATCGCTCGTCCAAAGGCATAAGCCGAAAGGCGACCAAGTCAGATGCGTTGCCGTACATCGTCGTCTTGTGGGAAAGGTTCCAGAATCCCTCGTAGTCCTCCTTGTTCACGTCGTCGTAGTCGAGGATCGACCACGACATCCCGATGACCTCGTTCTCAACCAGTTTCGAGACGACGGCCCGGGCCGCCTCGGGCGGGGCGTAATCGAACGGTGTGATCCAGAACTCCAATATCAGCTTGCCGCTCTCGCCGGGCTTGAAATCGTAGGCGTACGCCGCATTCGCCCAAGGCAGTTCTTTGACCCAAGGCTGGCTGCCCCACACGAACGCCCAGTCCTGGCCTTCGTGCGGCGTCATGATGTGGTAGTTCTGTGCATGGAGGCCGTGAAAGAGGAAGTGCGCCTTCATCTTGTCGAGCTTCTTGTAGGGGTGCTCGGTTTTGATGAATGGTCCTCCCGACAAGTCGGCATCGACAACCAGCTCGAAAATGTCGTTGTACCGGCCGGCTCGGGCAAAATCCCAATAGTTGTCGAACGCCTCGTACAGGAAGTACAAGTGAGGCATTCCCTTCACCCAGCCGACCGTAACCTTCACATCCAGGCTTGACGGATCGATGTTCCTGCCGTGGCCCTTGACCGTGTCGGAGAGTTGATCCGTGCCGATCATGAACGAGTCGGGCACCATCGCCCAGTCGTCGGTCTTGGCGTCGATGCGCGGAATCTTGTCCGGCGGAAACTGGAAGATCTTGAACTCGACATCGGGGCGCTCCAGCGCCAACAGCCCCCCTGCATGGCCGAGGGCTGCAAGTGTCAAAACGAGGAGAAGCTTTTTTCTCATGGATTCCTCCAGGAAGCGAGCGGTACGCTTTCAGGATGTTGGTTAGACTGCATTTCTTACCACGTCTGGAGACGAAGTGCGTAAGAGGGCCGTCAGGACGAGACGGGCGCCGGGCGGAGGAAAAAGGCGCGCGCAGGTGTAGCGGCCATATCACCTCCTTCTGCCCCTCGCGTCACGAATCACGAATCAAGGGGTTGTTGAATCACGAAACACGAGACACGAACCACGGCCTTGCTTTACGGGATTGCGCGCATGCGCAGGCTGCGATACCAGACGGGGTCATCGTGGTCCTGCAGATGCAGATAGCGGCCGCGGTCCGTCACCTCCCCGCCCCTCTTCCGCAGCCGTTCGACCAGGTCTTGCAATGAAGGGTCGGTGTAGTCGATGTCAACGACCTTCTCGCCGTTGAGCCAGTGCTCGATGCGCGTGCCCTGCCCCACGATGCGGCCCGTGTTCCACTCGCCGGGCGGCTTGGTGGTGTCTTTCGAAGGCGCGAACGCGTAATAGAGCGCCGCGGCGTTGGTGCGCGGGTCTCTGCCGTCGCCGTGCAGCTCGTTGTCGAGGATCTGGTACTCGTATTGTCCCGGCCGGTAGTAGACGCCGCTGTTGCCGCCTGGTGTAATCTTCCATTCGAACCGCAATTCGAAATCATCGGGCACTTTCTCGACGGTGTAGTCGATGCCGCCGCCAATGCCGGTTCGTTCGATGGCGCCGTCCTCCGCCTTCCAATTGCCGCCCGGCGCCTCCCAGCCGCTGAGGTCCTGGCCGTTGAAGAGGAGCTTGAAACCGGCGGCTTTCTCCTCGGCCGTGATCGAATTGGGCTCGCCGGCGGCAGGCCCCTGCGAAACCTGCTCCCCTTCCGCTTCGCTCGGAACCGTGTTGTCCGGCCCGCAAGCCGGACCTGCCAACAGGCCAATGACCATAAGAAAAAGAAGCGAATGTTTCATGGGTTCTCCCGAGGTGCTGTACTGGTTTTTATCCCTTGTGTGCAAGGTCACTCCGCAGTTTTGCCGGGCGGTTCCGTCCTTGTAGGCTCTTCGGTCAGCACCAGCGCTATCGTGGCCCAGCTCGTGGCGCAGATCGAGATCCACTGGTCTTTCCCGTGAGGAAAGCCGCTCTCGAAGTACGGCTGAAACGTCCTGGCGCGCGACTTCACATGCCAGGAACCGTCCTCTCGCTGGGTGTCGAGCAGGTACTGCAGCCCGCGTTGATAGGCGCGGGTTGCGGGCGCCAGCCCGCCGCCCAGACGAAGCGCCGCCAGAACCTGCCCCGTCGCGTAGGCATCGCTTTCGAGAGTCGGAAACTGCGCCCAGCCCCCGTCCGCGCGTTGCCGCTTCAGCAGGTCTCTCATCGGCTCCATCGTCCTCGAGATCTGCGCGCCCGCCCAGCCCAGCCCCAGCAGCCGGAAGGCGGCCTCTTCGGTCGCGGCGGGCGATCCCGCCGTGGTGAACCAGTTCATGGCGCGCCTGACCCGCTCCTCGAACTCCTCGCGCCGCCCCTCCGGCGCATACTTGCGCAGGCTCCACACGCCCAGGGCGGTGGTTGTGTAGTCGCTGTACTGAACCGGCGGGCGGTCCGGCGCCGTGCTCCAGTAGCCGTCCGGCATCTGCCCCTCCGCCATGTGGATGGTCATCGCGTCGGTGAGCGCATCGGCGGGCAGGTCCTGCGCGGCCATTCCCGCCAGGGTGTACGCGATGGAGTGGTGGCCGGCACCGTCCGTCATCGCCTGCAGCATCGTCTCGCGCCGGGCGCGCATCATTGTGGCGACCGTCTGGTTCAGTTCCCGCGCTTTCTTGTCATCCACCGCAAATCCCCGCTCGCGGGCAAACCCGACGGCCATTGCCGGAAGCGATTGATGATGGCACGACACGCAACCGGCCTTCTTGAAAAATATCAGCGGGCTTTGCTGAATCAGAACCATGCTCTTGCCGACGGCGGCCCGCACTCGCTCGGCGCCGGTCTCGGCGGCCCGCAACGAGCTCGGCATCACGGCGCACGACAAGACGCCCGTCAGTAACAGCCGGCTCAAAGGCTTCATTCCTTGCCTCTCTCCGCCTCCAGTAGAAGCCGGACGACCTCAGTGTTACCACGCTTGCGGGCCAGGCGCAAAGCGGTTTCGCCGTCCAGGCCCTTGGGTGTGATGTCGGCGCGGGCCGCCAGCAGGGCCTTGACGGTTTCGGCATCGACGTAATCCGAGCAGGCCGCCTGCATCAGCGCCGTATAGCCCATGGCGTTGCGCGCCTCGATGTCCGCGCCTTGATCGATGAGCGCTCGCACGATGCCGGGCACGCCCCGGGCTGCCGCCATGGTCAACGCGCTGTCCTTGCTGTTCGAGCTGACGCTTTCCCCGGCTTGCAGGTTCACGTCGGCGCCGTGCTCCAGCAGAAACCGGACGGCCTCCTGCTTGCGCGACCGGACCGCGGCCATCAGCGCGGTGCGGCCATTCTTGCGCCTCTCGTTGACCTCGGCGCCCGCCCCGATCAGGACACGTATCGAGTCGAGGTCGCCCGCCCGCGCCGCTTCCATCAGCGGAGTCACTCCGCGCACGTCCTTGACATGGGGATCGGCGCCCGCCGCGAGCAGGTCCCCGACGGCATCCCCCGCTCCGGGACGCCGGGCGGCGATCAGCAATGCGGTTCGGCCCAGTTGAGAGCGCTGGTCCACTTGTGCTCCGGCCCCCAGCAGCAACCGCATCTTGTCACGATCGGCCGTCGCCCGCATGAGCGGCGTGGCTCCTGCATGATTGGCCTGGTCGGGGTCGGCGCCCTGCTTCAGGAGACTTTCCAGGACCTCGGGGCCGGCATGAAGCGCGGCGTGCATCAGCGGCGTCTCTCCGAACGGGTCCGTTGCATTGACATCGATACCGGACTCGAGCAGGCGGCTGACCTCGGTCAGGTCGTTTCGCCGGATGGCCGAGAACAGTTTTTCCAGGGCTTCGCTCAGCCCGCTGCTCTCGCCGCCAGAGGGCTCCTCGGCCGGCGCATCGTCGGGCCAGTCGGCGCCCTGGTCGATCCAGGTTCGCAGCAGTTCGATCTCCCGGGAAGGCAGCACTCCGGTCGGCGGCATGCGCAGTCCCGGTTCCGACCCCGTGATACGCCGGATCAGAAGGCTCTCGCCAGCGTTGCCGGGCAGGATCACCGCTCCCGAGTCGCCTCCCCTGAAGGCGGCTTCCTTCTGGTCAAGACGCAGGTTCGCCGTCTGGAACGACGCGTTGTGGCAGCTCACGCAGCGCTCGTCGAGCAGCGACCGGGCCTGGCGGCTCAAGTCGGCTCGGGGCGTGCCACGGTCAGCGGCGATGGCGGGAAACCCGGCCGCGCAGCAGACCAGCAGCAGCCCGTTGAAAAGGCGATTCGTGGCGACGAGCATCGGACAGGCTCACATTCCCGCAGACCCATTATCCTGCATTCCTCACCACGCGGCGAGGCGAAGTGCCTGAAAGGACCTTTAGAACGAGGCGAAAGACGGACGGAGGAAAAAGGCGCGCGCAGGCGTACTTGAACAGTACGTTGAGCACGACAAGCAAGCGTTGCGAAGGAAAAGCGAAGTCCTGGCGGTCGTATTGTGTACTTCGACCGTCGGGTGGTGAGACATGCAGGCTAGGTTCGCCCGAACCGCACCGGCGGCAACACATCACTCGAAGGCGGCATCGAGGGCAGGCCGGGCCTGATGCGCCTGCTGTTTGCGCCCTTCAGCGAAGAAATCTCCTGAGAACTTCCCTTCGATGGCATCGAGCCACGCCCAATCGCTGACAACAGGTTCGAGAACGACGGACGCCCCCTGCTTGCGGATGCGTACTTCCTTGCCGTCCATGCGGAATTCCTTGGGCAGACGAACCGCCTGCGAACGCCCGCTCCAAAACAGTTTTGCCGTCTTTGCCATGGAAACCCCCTGGCCTGCATTTCTCACCACGCGGAGAGGCGAAGCGCGTGAGAAGGCCGTCAGATTTTTCTTCTGGAGCGAACCAAAACCCACCAGAGCTTTTCACTAAAAACTAACAACTAACCACTTTTCTCTCGCTTCGGCCGTCAAGTGCTGAGACATGCCGCTCAGGCAAGGATTTCATTCACAACCCGTCCATAGACGTCGGTCAGCCGGAAGTCTCGCCCGCTGTACCGATAGGTCAGGCGCTTGTGATCGAGTCCGAGCAGATGCAGGATCGTGGCGTGCAGGTCATGCACGTGGACCTTGTCCTTGACCGCTTGGAACCCGAACTCGTCCAGCTCGCCGAATGCTGTTCCGCCCCGGACGCCGCCGCCGGCCATCCAGGCGCAGAACCCGTACGGATTGTGACCGCGCCCGAACGTATCGGGCTTCCCCGCGCCATCTTGCAAATCCTGGTAGTGCGGCGTGCGCCCGAACTCTCCCGACCAGACAAGCAGCGTTTCGTCGAACAGGCCGCGCGCCTTGAGGTCCTGTATCAGCGCGGCGATCGGCTTGTCCACCGACCGGCATCGATCGGGATGCGCCTTCCGAATGTTCGCGTGGCTGTCCCAGCCGTTCGAAGTGATCTGAATGAACCGCACGCCGGCTTCCGCAAAACGCCTTGCCAGAAGACATTGCCGGCCGAAATCGTCTGTCGGTTTCGTGCCGATTCCATACAGGTCCAGCGTGGCTTGGGATTCGCCCTTGATGTCGACCAGTTCCGGGACTTCCGCCTGCATCCGAAAGGCGAGCTCGAACGACTCGATAACGCCCTCGATCTGCCGGTCGGAGTGGAGCCGGCCCAGGTGCGCGCGGTTTATCTCCTGGATCAGGTCGAGTTGGCGCCGCTGGATTTCGGGCTGTGTTGACGGGTCCTTCAGATAACCGATCGTGGCTTGGCCCGCTCCGGTCTTGGAACTGCCCAGGGCCGTGCCCTGGAAGACTGCCGGCAGGAACGCGCTGCCGTACAGTTGTACGCTGCCGCCGTCACCCGTGACATTGGGGGCAATGGTCACGAACGCCGGGAGGTTGCGGTTCTCCGTGCCCAGGCCGTAGGCGACCCACGATCCGATCGAGGGCCGCACGAGCTGCGTCGCTCCCGTGTGCAACTGGCGGACGGCCGGTGCGTGCGCCTCGCTGTCAGCTTCCATCGCCTTGAGCAGGCATATGTCGTCAATGTGACGGCTCAGGTGGGGCAGGAGATCGGTAACGGGAAGCCCCGATTGGCCCGCCGGAGCAAACTCCGCGATCGGGCCCATCAACCTCGAATACGCTACGCCGGGCATCGAGCGGTTCGATGGCAGCGCGTACGGGATCTCCTCGCCGTCACGCCGGGTCAGCAACGGCTTGTGGTCGAACAAGTCGACCTGGGAAGGGCCGCCTTGCATCCACAGGAAGATCACTCGCTTCGCTCGCGCGGCGTGATGCGGAGGCTTGGGTTCGAGAGGGTCGGGTTTCGCTGCCGCCGGCTCCGCCAGTAGCGACCGCAAGGCGAGCATCCCGAATCCGCATCCCCAATTCCCGAGCCACTCTCTCCGATTCATTGCTGCCCCCATGAAGCTTAGTCTGCCTTTCTCACCACGCGGCGAGGTGTAGTGCGTGAGAGGGCCGCCAGGACCAGGCGCAAGCCGGGCGGAGGAAAAAGGCGCGAGCCGCTTGGCGCGCGCAGGCGTACTTGAACCGTACGTCGAGCACGGCAAGCAAGCGCAACGAAGTCATGGCGGTCATATCGCGTGCTTCGACTGTCGGGTGGTGAGAAAGGCAGGTTAGCTCCGAAACATGAATTCGCTCGAGGCGAACACCGCGTGACAGTACCGCGCCCACGCCTCGGCTCGCCCGAAACCCGCTTCAGTATCGCGCAGGAACGAGGTCGCGCGCTGCAGGTCGGTGTCCGACGCAGGTCGGCCCAAAGCTCGTAGCAGGAAAGTCCGCACACGTTGCTCCTCCGTGAGACCGTTGTCGGCGAGCAGAGCCTGGGCCACGGCCCGGGACTGTGCGATCAGAAAAGGAGAGTTCATCAGGTACAGGGCCTGCGTGGGCACGGTCGTGACGTCCCGATTGCCCTTGACGGTGTTCGGGTCCGGGAAATCGAACAGATTCAGTACATCGACCTCCGCAAGCTGAGACTTGCGTAGAGTGGGCAGGTAGACGGTGCGGCGGAAGCGCACCGAGTCGTCCAGATCCAGCTTGGGCTCCAGCAGCGGTGGCTGTCCCATGCGCACGGTGCCCGGCGAATGCAGCGGCAGGCTGGGACCTCCGCCGCGGAAATCCAGAGATCCGCTGACGAACAGGACGGCGTCCCGAATCGTCTCCGCTTCCAGCCTCCGCCGGCGCGAACGCCACAGAAAGCGGTTCTCGGGGTCGGCGGCGGAGGCTCGCTCGTCATGAGACGCCGCCAGTCCGTAGGTGCGGGACAGCACGATTTCACGAATCAACGACTTGACGGACCAGTCGAGCTCCTGGAGCCGGAGCGCAAGGTGATCGAGCAATTCCGGATGGCTGGGGCGATCCCCGAGCAAGCCGAAATTGTCAACACTGGCCACGATCCCGGCGCCGAAGAGGTGATGCCAGATTCTGTTGGCCATGACCCGCGCGGTCAGCGGATTGTCGGTTTCTGTCAGCCAGCGGGCCAGTTCGTGGCGTCCGCTGCTCTTCTGGAAACCGATGCCGATCAAGCGTCGATTCGCGATCTTGGGATTCGGATCGAGTGGGACCAGGGAGAGGAAACCCCTGGGTATTTCGTCACCGAGGCTGCGCGGGTTGCCGCCGAGCCGGACCCGGGCGTTCTCGGGTTCCGGTTCGTCGGCCAGCGCCAGGGCCATTGGCGGCAAGGGCTTGACGTAGTGCAGTATCCGCGCGGCTTCGGTCTTCGCTGTGGTCGCGTCCTTGCGCGCGCCGTCCAATTGATCGTTCAGGTCCTTGATCGAAGCTGGGGCCGGCTCCGTGCCTTCCAAGGCCTTCGCCTTGGCCTGCAACTCCTTGACGAGGCTCTCGGCCTTGGCCTGCTCGTCCAGTGCCCGCCGGTACTCCCGCTGCCAGGCATCCAACGCCGCGGCGCGCTCCCGGAGTTCTGCGGAGCTCTCGGGGAGCTGCGTGCGATGGACGTCGCTGAAGACGCCTGACATCCTTGCCTCGAGGGTTCTCGTGCTACGGAAGATCCCGGCCAGCGCATAGTAGTCTCGCTGCGGGATCGGGTCGAACTTGTGGTCGTGGCAGCGGGCGCAGCCGACTGTCAGCCCGAGGAAGGCTCTGCCCAGGGTGTCGAGCTGATTGTCCACAATGTCCATCTGGAGTTGCACTTTGTCCTGGTCCACGAGTGCCCATGGACCAATCGCCAGGAAGCCCGTCGCGACGATCTGCTCGCGCCGCTGGGCGTCATCCCGGAATGCAAGCACGTCCCCGGCGACCTGTTCGCGCACGAAGCGGTCGTACGGCTTGTCGCGGTTGAACGCGTCGATGACGTAGTCGCGGTAACGCCATGCGTGCGGCGACGGAATTCGCCGCCCGATGCCCAGGTTGTCCGCATATCCCGCCAGGTCCAGCCAGTGACGGCCCCATCGCTCACCGAAAGCCGGCGATGCCAGGAATCGGTCAACGGCTGTTTCAATCGCATTCGGCCAAGGCGCCGTCTCGAATTCCTGGATCTGGGCCGGCGTTGGGGGCAAGCCGGTCAGGTCGAGTGCCAATCGCCGCAGCAGGGTGTATCGATCGGCCTGTTCGACGGGAGCCAGGCCCTTGCTCTCCAGCTTGGCGAGTACGAAGCGGTCAATATTTCCAAGGGGCCAATCGGTTCGGGTGACCTTCGCAGGCGCCGTCCTGGTGAGCGGCTGCCATGCCCAATGGCCGTCCTCGACCTTCGCCGCGTCGGCGGAGGCGTTCGCGGATGCGTCGGGGCCGGCCTCCGGCCAGGGCGCGCCGAGACGCACCCATTCCGTCAGCGCTTCAATGTCCCGGTTGCCGAGTTTCCCTGTCGGCGGCATGGCGATTCCTTCGGAGTCGTAGCGCACGGCCCGAATCAAGCGGCTTGCGTCCGGATCGCCGGGGACTACGGCGGGCCCGGATCGGCCCCCTTCCAACAGCGCCTCGGCGCTGTCAAGCCGGAACTCCCCGAACACGGTGGCTGCCCGGGAACTGTGGCACGGATAGCAATGCGCCGCCAGCAGCGGGCGGATGCGCTTCTCGAAGAACTCGATATGCTCCAGGTCCTCCGCATCGGCCTGCGCGCCGGCGGTAGCGCAGATCAGCAATGCGAGAAACCATCGAGGCATGAACTTCACGGCATTCTCGTTGATGACCATAGTTTAGGAAATCGAAGTGGCAGACGGATCGCGGCGGCCAGGCGAACGGCGACGGAACACCGCCACGTGGTTCCCTAACAGCTCACCGTCACTCTGCATCGGGAATGGTTCGCTAGTAGAATGGGAACCGGTTGAGCGGTTTCGCCATGTTTCGGTGCCCGGTGCGTTGGTTCCTTCTAGCCTGCCTTGTAGTGTCAGCCGGTTCTGCGGCGGATTCGCCGCCGGCGTCATCCGCCAGGGTCGACTTTGCACAGGACGTAGAGCCGATCTTTCATCGCAATTGCTACGCCTGCCATGGGCCGTCGATGCAGATGAATGGGCTGAGGCTTGACCAGCGGGCTGCTGCCTTCGAGGGGGGGCACTCGGGCAAGGCGATCGTCCCTTCGGACAGCGAAGCGAGCTTGCTGATGCGCCGTGTTTCGAGCGCTGACGCGAAGCTCAACATGCCCCCGGGGGATGTGCGGCTTTCCGATGGCGAGATCGGCGTGCTTCGGGCTTGGATCGATCAGGGCGCGGAATGGCCGGAAAAGGCGGAGCCCGTCGAGACGAAGCCCTCGAATGCGGCGAAGCATTGGTCGTTTCAGCCGGTGCGCCGCCCGGAGCCCCCGGAAGTTTCGCAGCGGACCTGGGTTCGCAATCCGATCGACCGCTTTGTCCTGGCAAAGTTGGAGGCCGAGGGGATCCGTCCTTCGGTCGAGGCCGGCAAGGTCACGCTGCTGCGGCGTCTGCATTTCGACCTGACCGGGCTGCCTCCCGGTCCCGGCGGGATCGACGAGTTTCTGTTGGACAACGCGCCGGGCGCGTATGAGCGGCTCGTCGACCGGCTGCTCGACTCGCCCCATTACGGCGAGAAGTGGGCCCGGCGCTGGCTCGATTTGGCGCGTTACGCCGATAGTGACGGCTTCGAGAAAGACCTCGACCGGCCCCATTCCTGGCGCTGGCGGCATTGGGTGATCGAGGCCTTGAACCGCGACATGCCGTTCGACCGGTTCACGGTGGAGCAGATCGCCGGTGATTTGCTGCCGAACGCCACCACGGCGCAGCGCGTGGCGACCGGGTTCCATCGCAACACCTTGAAGAACCGCGAGGCGGGCGTGAAGCGTGGCGAGGCCCGGTTCGAGGAGTTGGTCGACCGGACACACACGGTGGGAACGGTTTGGCTGGGCCTGACGGTGGGTTGCGCGCAATGCCACGACCACAAGTTCGATCCGATCAGCCAACGGGAGTTCTATCAGCTCTACTCGTTCTTTGACGCTGCCCGTGAAACGGAGATCATGGCGCCGCTGCCGGGTGAGTTGGGTCCGTATCTGCAAGCCCTGCCGGACTACCAGCGCAAGCGGCGGGCGCTGCTCGAGGAGTTCGAGATCGCGCGCTTGCAGCCGCAGTGGGAAGCCAACATCGTGCGCGCCATGGACTATCCCGGCGAGAGCACCGAATGGGATTTCCAGGTCACTTCCATGCGGGCCATGCTTGACCACGCGGACCGGCGGCTGCACACGCCTCCCGCGAAGCGTTCGCCTCGCGAGCGTCAACGGGTCACGGACTACTTCATCCAACGCTATGGGCCGGATCTGGCGAAGGATGACTGCGCCGTCGAGGCCTTCAAGGAGTTGCGCCAAAAGCTGAGCGGGCTGGAAAACTCATTGCCGCGTCCGAGTCAGGCATACGTGCTAGAAGAGGTCCCGCAGGCGGTGACGACGCATATCGCTGTGCGCGGCGACTGGCGGCGTCCGGGTGTGGCCGTGCAGCCGGATGTTCCGGGCGTGCTGCCGCCGTTGTCGGAGGGCGGCGAGGCGGCTCGATTGCGATGGGCGCGCTGGCTGGTGGATGAGCGGAATCCGCTCACGCCGCGCGTGACGGTCAACCGCATGTGGCAGGAGTTCTTCGGGACGGGCTTGGTGGCGACACCCGGTGATTTCGGCGTGCAGGGCGAGGCGCCCTCTCATCCGGAGTTGCTGGACTGGCTGGCCTCGGAGTTCCGGCGGGTCGGCTGGAGCATGAAGCGGATGCACAAACGGATCGTGATGTCGGCGGCCTATCGCCAGTCGTCGCATGCACGTAGCGATTTGGAGTCCCGGGACCCGAACAATCGGCTGTTGGCGCGGCAATCGCGGCTGCGGCTGACCGCGGAGCAGATTCGCGACGCGGCGCTGACGGCGAGCGGCTTGCTCTATGACGAAGTGGGCGGACGCAGTGTGCGGCCGGTGCAGCCGAAGGGGATCGCCGAAGTGACCTACGGGAGTTCGAAGTGGGTCGAGGACGATGACAGGAATCGCTATCGGCGGGGCCTATACATTCAGTACAAGCGGACCGCCCCGTATCCGATGCTGGCGAATTTTGACGCGCCGAACTCGACCCTGAGCGCTCCCCGCCGAAGGCGGTCGAATACGCCGCTGCAGGCTCTCAACCTGTTGAATGATCCGGTGTTTTTCGAGGCGGCGCAGGCGTTGGCGGTGCGTGTGCTCCAGGAGCGCCCGGCGTCCGGCGGCGATCGATTCTCCTATGCGTTCCGGCTTTGCCTGGCGCGCGATCCCGACAGTCGCGAGAAGGACATGCTGCAGACGTTCTGGCAGCGCCAAAAGGAGCTTTTCGAGCGGGAGCCGAAGGCGGTCGAGGCCGTGATTCCCTATAAGCTGGCGGGCGAGGAACCGGCGGAACTGGCTGCGTGGGTGACCGTGGGGCGGGGTTTGATGAATCTGGATGAGTTCATCACCAGGGAGTAGAGGCAGCGATATGGACCGGCGGAAATTTCTGTACACGCAGACCCGGCGCGATTTCTTCCGCCGCTGTGCCGGCGGCGTCGGGACGATGGCGCTCGCGGAACTGCTGACCGCGGACGGCCTGACGGCCGCCGCCTCCCTGCCGGAAATAAACCCGCTTGCGCCCAGGGAGCCCCACTACGCGGCCAAGGCGAAGCACGTCATCTTCATGTTCATGGAGGGCGGCCCTACGCAGTTCGAGCTGTTCGACGAGAAACCCACGCTGGCGAAGTACGACGGGCAGCCGCTGCCGCCGTCGATGACCAAGGACCTCAAGCTGGCCTTCATCAAGTCCAACGCGGCGGTGATGGCCAGTTCGTTCAAGTTCCGGCGCTACGGAAAGTCGGGCATGGAACTCTCGGAGCTGCTTCCGCACCTCGGTTCATGCGCCGACGACATTTGCCTCGTGCGGTCGATGCGCACCGATGCGATCAACCATCACCCGGGACAGCTTTTGATGTTCAGCGGTTCGATCCAGCCGGGCCGGCCGTCGATGGGCGCCTGGACGATGTACGGGCTCGGCAGCGAGGCCGAAGACCTGCCGGGCTTCGTCGTGCTGCCGTCGGGACGCGGGACGAGCGGCGGCGCGTCGAACTACTCGAGCGGCTTCATGCCGTCGCACTACCAGGGGAGCCTGCTGCGGAATCAGGGTGATCCCATCCTCTATTTGTCGAACCCCGAAGGGATCAATCGCGAGTCGCAGCAGGCGACGATCGACCTCGTTCGCGGACTGAACGAGAAACGTTACAGCGACACCGGCGATCTCGAAGTCGCGTCGCGGATCGCGTCCTACGAGTTGGCCTTCCGGATGCAGATGTCCGCTCCGGAACTGCTCGACTTTTCCGCGGAGCCGCAGAGCGTTCGCGAGCTCTACGACCTCGATAGCGACGATGACGACACCCGCGAGTTTGCTCGCAACTGCCTGCTGGCAAGGCGCATGGTCGAGCGCGGCGTGCGATTCATCTTGATGATGGATGCGAGCTGGGACGACCACACCTCGTTGAACCGCAAGATTCCCAAGCGTTGCCGCAAGATCGACAAGCCGACCGCGGGCCTCATCAAGGACTTGAAGAACCGCGGCTTGCTCGACGACACGCTCATCGTCTGGGGTGGCGAGTTCGGGCGCACCCCGATGGTCGAGCACCGCAAGCCGGAAGACCGCTCCAACGCCGGCCGCGATCATCATCCGAATGCCTACAGCATGTGGCTGGCCGGCGGCGGCGTCAAGGGTGGTCAGGTTGTCGGCAAGACGGATGATCTGTGTTTGAACGTGGTGGAAGATCCGGTGCACGTCCACGACCTGCAGGCGACCCTGCTGCACTGCCTCGGCTTCGACCATACCAAGCTCACCTACAAGCACATGGGGCGAGAATTCCGCCTGACCGACGTCTCGGGCCGGGTCGTGCAAAAGCTGCTGGCCTGAAGCACCCTCCTGATCAAGCGGCGTTTACGTAGATCTGGATGTTTTCCGCTTGTATGTCCTGCACGCGGGCGGAGGAAAAACTCGCCGGATGACTCGATCGCGATACGGATGGGCGATCCGGTTCGTCGCGGCGTCCGTCGTTCTGTTCGCCGCGATGCGCCCAAGCCCCGCCCAACTCCACGATTGGCGCTTCCAGGGCCGTTTCCAGGCGCATGGGACCCACGACCCCTTTTCCGGTAACCGCTCCTTCGTGAGCCGCGCCCGCATCTGGGCGGACGGCTTCTTCCTACCCAAGACCAGCACCCGCTTCCAGTACGACTTCAGGACCAGGAGCATCTGGGACTTGTGGGTTTCGTACCACCCCACCGAGCACCTGGAGGTCCGCATGGGGCGGAGCTGGCTCCCCTTCGTCGGCGACTACACCGAATCTCCGTTCTTCCTCGACATGATCGACTTCCCTGCCGCCTGGGTGCTCTTTCCGGCGCGCGAGCACGGCGTCTTCTTCGTGGGCGATGTGGGCGAGACGGCCTACAGCATCAACATCGTGCAAGGCAGCGGTTGGCAAAGCGACTCCAACCGCTGGAAGGACGTTTTCGGACATGTCAAATCGCCGTTCTTCAACGATCGGCTGACCCTCGGGTTCGCTCACTACGAGGGGCGCGGCGGCGAATCCGGGCAGCTCTGGACCAAGCGCCGCGTCACCGGCGACTTCATCTGGAAAGTGCATTCGCTGCTGACGGTGAAGGGCTCCTGGCTGGCGGGCAGGGATGGCGAAGTGAGCAGCCAGGGCTGGTGGGGCCGCGGCCTGGTTCACCTCTCCAGCAAGGTCGATGTCGTGGCGGAGATGAACGATTTTTCCCGGGGAACGGCAGCAGCCCGCTATCTGACCTGGGGCGCGAACTACTATTTCCCCTGGGGGCTGACTCGCCTCAAGTTCAACCACCGCTACTTCTTCGAGCCGGCCACGGTGAGCGAGTTCAAGCTTCAGTTGCAGGTCTTCCTGGAAGAGAAGTGGCGCAGCCGGGGCCGCAGCAAGGGGCGCTGAATCTCCTGGCCGATAATATCCGCCCGGGAGCGCGGAAGCCCTCTGTACGCCTGCCAGCATCCACAGCCCGCACGGCGGCGCCAACAACAGCCAGCCTAAGCCCGCCCAACCGGTTTTTCACGAAACACGAGACACGAAACACGGCTTTTATGTTTTTTGTCGAAACAGGGCCTTTGGGTACTGAAGCCCTTCAGTCTTTTTTTTCCGCCCCGGCCTGCTTAGCATGAGGACATGATGTGGGGAATCACCCGGATCGACTTGCCCTCGGCACGGCATGGGGCGGCGATGGCGCGGCATGGGCGGCGGCCGTCTCCCGCACCGGCAACAAGGCCGGTAAAGTTTTCACGAATCACGAGTCACGAAACACGGCCTTTTTTGCTGGAAATCCCGGCAATGTGCACAAAATCCCGCTTCCCACAGGAAAATACGCGAAGCGCGGCGTTCGCCGCAGCTCCCGTCGCCCTCCGGGCTGGACCCGCTGCGGCGGACGCGAATGGACACGCAACTCCCGCCTCCGCGGCAAACTCCCCCCTCATTCGTGTTGATTCGTGTCCATTCGTGGTGAATGAACCCATGATGAGGAGAATGAAAGGGGAACGTTCTATATCGCGCCAAAATGCCTGGATCTGAATTGACAGCACTGACACAATGCGCTAGGATATTTCCGATCTGTTATAACAGATCGCGGGGGGATTCCATGCTTGACATCGTTCGAGGTTTGCGCGTCGTAGCTCTTCTTTTGTCCGCCGTGGTGATCGCGGGTGCCCAGCAGAGTACGGGCACGATCTCCGGCATCGTTACCGACCAGCAGGGCGCCGTGGTCCCGGGTGCGCAGGTCGAGGTTCTGAACACGGCGACGAACGCACTCTTCGCCACGTCGTCCAACGAGAGCGGACTCTACGTCGCGCCGGGTATGGTCGTCGGTGTGTACGAGATCGCGGTCGAGGCCGAAGGCTTTCGCCGAGGTGTCCGTTCCGGCGTCACGCTTCAGGTCGGCCGGAACGCCGAAGTCAACGTGACGCTCGAGATCGGCCAGGTGACCGAGGTGGTCGAGGTGGTCGGGGAGGCGCCGCTTGTCGACACCAACAGCGCGACGATCGGCGAGGTCATCGAGCGGAAGCGTGTCAGTGACCTTCCACTCAACGGCCGCGGCGCTCTGGCGTTGACCCTCCTGACGGCAGGCGTCATTTCGAACGCCGGTCCCACGAATTCCGGATTCGGGGATCGCGGCATTCAACTTTCGTCGATCTCGATCAACGGCAGCCCGAACTCGATGAATGCGCAGATGCTGGACGGCAACAACAACATTCTGAGCTACGTCGGCGAGGTCGGGGTTCCGATCGCCGTCGATTCCGTGCAGGAATTCAAGGTCCAGAGCGGCACGATGTCGTCCGAGTTCGGCTTTACCGCCGGCGGGGCGATCAACCTCGTCACCCGCTCGGGAACGAACGCGATCCACGGAACCGTCTACGAGTTCCTCCGCAACGACGCGCTCGATGCCCGCAACGCCTTCGCTCGCACCAGGCTGCCCCTTCGCTACAACCAATACGGCGGAGCCGTGGGAGGGCCGTTTGTCAAGAACCGCACCTTCGGGTTCTTCAATTGGGAGGAATACCGCTTGCGGCGAAGCAGCCCCAGGATCCTGACCGTCCCGGTGCCGGAATTCCTGCAAGGGGACTTTTCGATGTTGCGAACCGCAAGTGGCGCTCCGATCCAGATATACGACCCGGACACCACGCGCCCCAACCCGGCCGGTGGTGGCCAGGTCCGCGACCCCTATCCGAACAACCAGGTGCCGTCGTCCAAGTTCGATCCCGCTTCCCGGAACGTCCTGCCCTGGTATCCCGCGCCGAACAGGCCACCGACGAACCAGTACACCTTCAGCCAGAACTTCCAGGACGCCGCGGTGCGTAGCGTCAACTGGTCGCAGTGGAACGTGAAGATCGATCACCGCTTCAGCAACAAGAACTCGATGTTCGCGCGCTACACGCAGGCGCGGCACCAGCCCTTCAGCAACAACCCGTTCACAGACCCCAACGTGGGTACGAGCCGCGAGGACGACCAGACCAACCGCAATTTCGTGATCTCCGACACGCACACGTTCTCGCCGACCTTGATCAACAACCTCCGGGTGGGCACCAGCCGTCAGAGGTTCACGTTCGAGACCGTCGGCAGATATCTCGGCTACGCCCAGCAAATTGGCCTGCCGGACACAGTACCGCCAGACCAGGTTCCACAGATCGCCATCAGCCCGTACCCCAGAATCGGCGGTGGCGCGCTGGGGAAGCGGACTTCGCTGAACTGGGACATCCAGAACATGGTGACCCACATCAGCGGGAACCACACCCTGAAGTACGGCTTGAACGCGCGGGATCTCTACGGCGGGAATCGGCAGGGCGGGGCTTTGTCCGGCCGCTTTAATTTCACCGGCTTGACGGCGAATCCTCAAGATGAAGCCGGGACGGGGAACAGCCTCGCCCAGTTCCTCACCGGCGATGTTTCCAGCGCCAGCATCGATCGCATCCTGGGCAATTCGTGGCACGGCTTCAACTGGAGCGCCTTCGTCCAGGATGACTGGAAAGTAGCCCCCCGCTTAACCCTCAACCTGGGCTTGCGTTGGGATTTCCAGCAGAAGCCCTACGAGCGCAACAACGGGCAGATCAATTTCGATCCGGATTGCACCGAGCCCTCCACCGGGCTTCGGGGATGCGTCGTGTACGCCGGCGTCGACGGCCAGCCCCAGACCTTTATGGACGAGGATTACAACGACTTCGGTCCCCGGGTCGGTTTCGCATACGACGTGACCGGGGAAGGCAAGACCGTCTTCCGCGCAGGCTACGGCATCTACTACGCTTCGATCTTCTACCGCCATTTCACGGGAGATATCAACTTGTTCTCCCGCACCCGGACCAACTACGTGACATCCACTCCGGGAGAGAAGGCGTTCCAGTTCTCCGAAGGGTTTCCGTTTCCGTTCAAGGAGTCTCCCGGCGCCTCGGCGGGCCCTGGCGCTCGTCTGGGCCAGGGCGTGACCCTGCGCGAATCCGACGCCACCACGCCCATCACGCAGCAATGGAACGCCTCGATTCAGCACCAGCAAGGCGAATGGTTCTTCGACGCCGCGTACGCCGGCAACAAGGGCAACCACTTCACCGGCGCTGGCTACAACTTGAACCAGGTGGATCCCGCAACGCGTCTCGCCTTGCAACAGAACATTAGGAGTCGCGTGCCGAACCCGATCGCGGGGCTCGTGCCTGGAGGACTGGGAGGACGCACCGTCACGCTGGAGCAGACCCTCATGGCATTCCCGCACTACAGCGCGGTCACGATTCGGAACCCCCGGCTGGGCAACTACCTGTCGCATCAGTTGCAGATCAACGTCAAGCGGCCGCTGAAGAAAGGCCTGCTGTTGCACCTCGCATTCACTGGAGGCAAGAAGATCAGCGATTCTACTCACGTGCCTGTGAATTTCGGTCTGGTCGAGCAGACCAACGAGAACGGCTTCCAGAACGGGCTCTACGACCGCCAGCTCCAGCGGTCCATCGACCCGACCGATGTGGCCAAGAGGGCGGTGATCAGCCTTCTGTATGAGCTCCCGTTCGGGAAAAATTCGTCGAGGGGCTTGAGCAAGCTGATCGGGGGCTGGCAGGTCAATACGGTCGGCGTCATGCAGGACGGGCTGCCCCTGATTATCCGCGGAGCGCGCAATTTCCAGGCGAACCGTCCGAACTCGACGGGGCAGAGCGCGAAGCTGGACAATCCCACGGCCCAGCGGTGGTTCAACACAGATGCGTTCGTGAACCCGCCGCCCTTCACCTTCGGCGACGTGGGCAGGGCGCTCCCCGACGTGAGAGCGCCGGGAACGGTGAATTTCGACCTGTCGTTGTTCAAGAACACCTACATTGGCGGCGAGCGGCGGGTGAACGTTCAGTTCCGGGCCGAGGCCTTCAACTTCCTCAACCAACTGAACCTGGCGGGGCGGAATGGCGTGAACACCCGATTCGTGCCGGGCACGGACGGGCGGAACGCCTCGGGGACGTTCGGCACGATCGTCAATGCCAGGGACGCTCGCGTCGTCCAGTTCGGCCTCAAGATAATTTTCTAGGTGCTGACGAGGCCGCTGTGCGGCAAGGAGGTTTTCGAAGGACGGTGCGAACAGGCTGACAAGGAAGAGCACATGACTTTCTCCGGACGGTTCTGCAACCCGGCGACCGCCGGCATGCTGGTCCTTCTGGCATCGGTTCCGATGGGCTCGCTTGTTGCGCAACAAGCTGCGGTCCCGAGTTCGGCTCCCGAAGCCGCCGCGAAGGCGGCTCGGGCCCACTCGTCCGTCGAGCAGCCCGGCCCATCGGCATCCGAAGTCGCCGAGGCGGTGACGTCCCAGGCAGCCGGGCTGCGGCCCGCGGCCGCCTCGGACGCCCCCGTGGCGCGTCGTAACTTCATTGACGAAGCCATCTTCTCCAGGATGGAGCGGGACGGCGTTCCTCACGCCGCCCTCGCGAGTGACGGAGAGTTCCTCCGGCGAGCCTGCATCGACTTGATCGGGCGCATTCCGACGCTCGAGGAGGTGCTGGCCTTCGAAGCCGACGGCGCCGCGGACAAGCGGGACCGGCTGATCGATCGGCTGATTGCGAGCGATGAGTTCGTGGAACGCTGGTCGTACTACTTCGAAGACCTGTTCCGCGCCGGCAACCGCATGGGACACGGCAAGAACCTGTTCCGCTTCTGGACGCGCGAGTGGCTGACATTGGACCGCTCTTATGCCGATGTAGTCACCGACCTGCTGACGCAAGGTGGCAAGAGCAGCCACTCGTCTCCCGGCGCGTTGTACTTCGCCCGCGATTTTGTCAAGGCCAAGGACGATCCCGACGAGCCGGACGCCCACGACTTGGTCAACCGCGCCGACGCCATTGACGAGTTCACGGTGACCTACGGCAAGGTGCTGCTGGGAATCAACTTGGGCTGCATCTCCTGCCATGACGGCGCGAATCACCTCGAACAGGTCAATCTCTACCTCACCGGCAAGACGCGCGAAGACTTCTTCCGGCAGGCGGCGTTCTTTGGGCGGACCCGCATGATCATGAACTGGGAGAACGGCTTCCAGGCGAACACCGAGTACACCGTCGACGATGTCGAGCCGGGCTATCCCACGACCAGCGAGAGCATCGTTCGCGTCCCGCGCACGGGCGGTTCGAACGCCCCCAAATTCATCCTCGACGATCAGGCGCCCGGCGGCGGCGAGATGCCGCGAGACGCCCTGGCGCGCCTGCTGACGGGCCACATCCAGTTCGCGAGAGCGGCCGTCAACCGCATCTGGGCCGAGATGATGGGTGTCGGGATCGTCGAGCCCCTTGACGGCTTCGACCTGACGCGGTACTACCCCAGCGGCGATCTGCCCGGCGGCTGGACGGTCCAGCCAAGCCACCCCTACCTGCTGGACGAACTCGCCCGCGACTTCCAGGCCAGCGGATTCAGCTTCAGGCATCTGGTGCGCACGATTGCCCGTTCGAGCGCTTATCAGCTCTCTTCGCAGTTCGACCACCCCTGGAAGCCCGAGTACGGCCGGTATTTTGCCCGCCGCAACGTCAGGTTGCTCAGTCCGATCCAGCTTCACGACGCCATCGTGACGGCGACCGCGGTGCCGGGGGCCTATTCGAGTGGCGGCGTGGAAGTCGGCATGGCGCGGCAGGTCCTGGACCCCGCTTACGTCAAGGGCGAAGTCGGGGAATTCCTGCGGGCCTTCGGCCAGCAAAGCCGCGACCAGTTCCCCGTGCGGCCGGTGAGTTCCTCCCTCCAGGCCATGCTGATGATGAATTCGCAGACGGTGCTGGATCGTGTCCAGTCCGACGGTGTCGGCCGCGTCGCGAAGATGCTGGATGCGCTCGAGGCGGACCGCATCGTCGCCGCCGCGGCCTGGAAGGCGGCCACGGGCAAGGCCCCCCAACCCGAACAGGCCGAGTCCGCGGTGCGCCGTGGCATCGTCGAGAAGCTCTACCTGTCGACGCTGTCGCGCCGTCCCCTCCCGAGCGAGATGGATGTGGCGCTCGGCGCGCTCGACAACGACATGGTGCAGGGCGCCGAGAACCTCCAGTGGGCGCTGCTGAACAAGCCCGAGTTTCTATTCAATTATTGAAGGGACACGATCGAGAGAGGCCAGCCATGCGTACCGTTCGAGACTTGACGCTGACTCGTCGCGACACCTTGCGGCTTGGTGCGGGGAGCCTGCTCGGCGGTCTGGTCGGCGAGGGCCTCTGGCCGGCGCGCGTCCGCGCGGCTGGGCGCGCCAATCCACGAGGGACTGCGCGCTTCGCGATCATCGTCGAGGCCGCCGGTGCGATCAGCCACGTTGACACTTTCGACTTCAAGGAAGACGCCGGCACGCAGGCGGACTTCGACGTGCGCGAGGTCCGCAACGGCCTGTATATCCCCTACCGGCTCTTCCCGAAGCTGTCGGGGATGATGGACAGGGTCGCCATCGTGCGCACCTTCAAGAGCCACGAGGTGGTCCATTTCCGCGGAGAGTACTACACCCGCGCGGGCCGCCCGCTCAACCCGGCGCAGACCGCGGAGATACCGCCCGTCGGCACGGTTGTCGCTGCCGAGTTGGATTCGCAAAGGCGCGAGAGCGATACGTTCCCGTCGTTCGTCACCTGCAATCTGGGAAAGCTGGCCCTTCCGAGCGGCTTCTACCATCCGCGCTTCTCGGGCCTGGATATCAATGCCGGGGGCGGCGTTGGGAGCGTTGCGGCCTCCGGAGAGGCGCTTGCCCTGCTCGAGGAAAGGTTTCGGCTGCTGGGCGACCTCGAGAACGCCGTGCGCCGGGAAATGGGCCGGCGTGGACCGCAAATGAGCGCCTTCCGCTCCTTCCAGGAAGAGGCCTACCACGTTCTCGGAGACTCGCGCTGGCCGAAAGCGCTGGCGATGCAGGACTCCGACAAGAAGCGCTACGGCGAGAACAATGTCGGGCTCGGCTGCCTGCTGGCGCGCAATCTCGTCGCGGCGGACGCGGGCGCCCGTTACATCCACGTGAAGCACGGCGGCTGGGATCACCACAAGCGGATCTACGACCACGACGCGCGTTCGAACCACTACAAGCACTGCAACGACCTGGACCGCGCGCTGTCAAGCCTGCTGATCGACCTCGAGTCGACGCCGTCCCCCCGGGACGCTTCGAAAACCCTGCTGGACGAAACGATCGTCGTCGTCCCGACGGAGTTCGGCCGCGTGCCGGGAGCGCTGAACCTGGTTGGCGGAAGGCATCACTACAACGAGGTCTATATCGGACTCTTCGCGGGCGGCGGAGTCAAGGGCGGAACGATTGTCGGACGCACCGACGCGGTCGGAGAGCATGCGCTCGAAACGGGCTGGAAGTATCGAATGCAGCCCAAGACCGAGAACATGGTGGCGTCTGTCTACTCTGCCCTGGGCATCGACTGGCTCAAGGAGGTGACCAACACGCCTTCCAAGCGCGTCTACCGGTTCGTCGACCCGCTCGGCGCCACCGAGCCCTGCATCGCCGACGAAATCGAGGAGCTGTTCGTTTGAAGGCCCGGCGCCACGGGCTGCTAATGCTCGCGCTGGCTGCGAGCTGGCTTTGCCTGGATGCGGCGGAAACCCGGCCGGATCAGCCGGATCCTGCGGCCAGGGCACCGGAAGGAATGGTCCTGATCCCGGAGGGTGAGTTCACGATGGGCCGGACGTTCGCCACGCCGGACGACGAGACGGGCATGAGGCCGCTCATCCTCAGAGACGACCGCCCGCCCCATCAAGTCCGCTTGGATGCGTTCTGGATGGACGCCAAGGAGGTCACGCACGCCGCCTACGCGGAATTCATCGCGTCGGAAGGCCGCCGTCCTCCGTACCATTGGCTGGACGGCAAGATGCCGCAGGCTTTGGCGGAGCACCCGGCCTACAACGTGGACTGGCATGACGCCCGGGCCTTCTGCGAGTGGAAGGGCAAGCGCCTCCCCTCCGAGGCCGAGTGGGAACGCGCCGCCCGCGGCAAGCTCGAAGGCGCTCGCTATCCCTGGGGCGACCAGAAGCCGGATCGCGACCGGGTGCGGTTCTCGACGCCTGAGGGTCCGGCGCCGGTGGCGCAGCACCCTCCCAACGACTTTGGGCTCTACGACATGGCCGGTGGCGTCGCGGAGTGGTGCCAGGATTGGTTCAACCGCACCTATTACTCGAACAGTCCGGCCGATAATCCCAAGGGGCCGGCGGAGGGTATGTACAGGATCGTCCGCGGCGGCGCCTGGTCGGACGGCCCCAACCGCCTCACCGTGTTCTTTCGGAACTGGATTCGACCGAACCAGCGCACCCCGAACCTGGGCTTTCGCTGCGTCCAGGAGGTGCGTTGATGCCGCTGGGCTCGACGGATCGCCTCGGAAGGCGGCGGTTCCTGCGGGGAGCGATGGCCGCGCCCGCGCTTCTCGCTCTCGAGGAACGTCTCTTCGCCACAGGCAACGGGCCTCTCGAAATTGAATCCGTCGAGCCGATCGCGATTCGTACTCCGCGAGGCGAAAAGCCCCCGGACTGGTACCTGGAAATGGGACCGGTCGGACAGGCCACCGGCGGGAGCGGTCTCTGGAACCGCCTCGATCACGCCTCCCCCAGCCGGTTTCGGGGAGTCACCCAGGCGACTCTCGTCAAGATCGTCACCCGGGACGGACTGGTCGGATGGGGCGAGTGCCACGCTCCAGCCGCCCCTCGCGTCCATGCGATGGTCATCAGCGACCTGCTTGCCCCGATCCTGATCGGACAGGACGCCCGGCAGGTCGAGCCGCTTTGGGAACGGCTCTATTCCAGCCAGCGGCTCCGCGGCTACGCCACCGGCTTCTATACGGAATCGATTGCCGGAGTGGACCTCGCCCTGTGGGATCTGCTGGGTAAGTACCTGGGCCAGCCGCTGTACCGGATTCTCGGCGGCAAGTACAGGGACTCGATTCCGACCTACTCCGGAATCCGGGGCAGGTCCCCGCGGGAACTGGCCGAGTCCGCAAGACGGCAGATGGAGGTGGGCTTCCCGGCTGTCAAGATGGGACTGAGCAAGGGGCCGGGCACATCGAATATCGAGCGGGTCATGGCCGTGTCGGAGGCCATCGGCGGCACGGGCCAACTCCTGGTGGATTCTCTCGGGGCCTACAAGATACACGAGGCCCGCGCCGTCGGCGCAAGGCTGGACGAGCTTTCCAACATCGGTTGGTGGGAAGACGCCCTTTTGCCGGAGGACATTACGGGTTACACCGAGCTCAAGGCGGCTCTCAAGACGCCGCTCTGCGCGGGCGAGACGCTCTCGAACCGCTACCAGTTCCGGGAACTGTTCGCCGCCAGGGCCGTGGATATGGTGAATCCGGACCTCTGCCGCGCGGGAGGCGTCAGCGAGTGCCGCCGGATTGCGGTCCTGGCGGATCTGCACGGCGTGCTGTTCTCCCCGCACATAAGCACCGGCACGGCCCTCTACTGGGCGGCGTCGGTCCACTTGGCCGCGCACCTGCCGAACACGGTGATCATGGAAGGGGGGACGCTCCTCGAGCGTCCGTTTGGCAACGGGCTGCTCCGGGAACCGCTGGAGTCCCGCCCCGGCCAGGCGATCGTCCCGGAGCGCCCCGGCATCGGCGCGGAATTCGACGAGAGCGTGCTGGAGCGCTACCGGGTGGCATGAGCGTGTCTGCGAAACCATTGCCGAATGTCCGCTGGCGCATCGCTGCGCTTCTGTTCGCCGCAACCGTCATCAACTACATCGACCGGCAGACGTTGTCCGTCCTGGCTTCCGAGATCACTGCCGAGTTGGGAATCTCCAATATCGAATACGCCCAGATCGTCCAGGCCTTCCTCATCTGCTACGCCGCCATGTACATCGTCTGGGGCCGCATCATCGATCGCTGGGGCACCCGCGTCGCCCTGGCGGTGTCGATGGTCTGGTGGTCCCTCGCAAATGCCGCGCACGCGCTTTCCCGGGGGGCATTGGGCCTGGGAGTGTTCCGGGCGTTGCTCGGGCTGGGCGAGTCGGGCAACTTCCTCGCCGCGGAAAAAGCGATATCGGAATGGTTTCCTCCGCAGGAGCGCGGCTTGGCGAACGGCTTGGTGAATGCGGCGGCGTCGACCGGGGCGATCCTGGCGCCGCCCTTGGTCGTGCTGATCTTCATCCAGTGGGGTTGGCGCGTGGCCTTCGTCGTGACCGGCGCCTTCGGCTTTGTGTGGCTGGTGTTCTGGCTCCGTTGGTATTGGGTTCCGTCAAGGCATCCGCGCGTGACGAGCGAAGAGCGCGTCCTGATCGAGACGGCCCCCGGCGGCCCTCCCCGCCGAACCGTTCGCTGGGTCGAGTTGTTCGGCTTCCGGCAGACCTGGGCGCTCTTTCTGGCCAGGGTCCTGGCTGACCCCGTGTGGTGGTTCTACCTGTTCTGGCTGCCGAAGTACCTCAGCGACGAGCGGGGGTTCAGCATCGTGGCGATCGGGCTGACGACCTGGGTTCCGTACCTGACAGCGGACCTCGGCGCCATCGCCGGCGGCTGGCTCTCGGGACGTTTGATCCGGCGGGGCATGGCGCCGGTTCAGGCCCGCAAATGGGTCATGCTGCCGGCAGCCGCGGTCATGCCTCTGAGCTTGATCGTGCCGACGAGCGATTCCTCGGTGGTCGCTGTGACGGCGATCTGCGTCGTCACGTTCGCTCACATGGCATGGAAGACGAATCTGATGACCATGACGAACGATGTCTACCCGACCGCTGTGGTCGGCTCCGCCGCCGGAATCGTCGGGCTGGGCAGTTCGCTGGGTGGAGTGGTCTTCACCGGAATCACCGGTGTGGTGGTGGAGCGGTATTCCTACGCTGCGATATTCTTTGTGATGGCCTTCCTCCATCCGATCGCGCTGGTAGTGCTGCACGTCTTGGCCCGCGGCAGCGTAGGGGAGAAACCCGCGGCGTGATGGGTGACCGAATAGTATGCAGAGTAATGACAGCAAGCTGAGGACGGACTCTTTCCAGCCTCTCGAGCGCCGCCGCATTTCCGACCATGTGTACGAAGCGGTGCTTCACGCGATTCTGGAGCATCGCTTCAAGCCGGGCGAACGCCTTTCCATCCCGGAGCTCTCGCAGAGCCTGGATGTCAGCCAGATGCCGGTGCGGCAGGCGATCGACCGCCTCAGCGAGGAAGGCTTTGTGGACATCCGGCCTCGCAGCGGAACATTCGTAGCGCAGGCGGACGAGAGGGATGTCGCCGAGACCTTCGATCTCCGCCGGGCGCTTGACGGGCTGGCCGCCGAATCCGCCGTGCTGCATGTTAGCGGCCAGGACATCGCCGAGCTCGGGGAATACATTCGGCAAATGGACAAGTACGCCGCGCTGGGAGGAGACGGCATGGCGGCCCATGACCGCCTCAACTGGGAGTTTCACTTGCTCATCGTCAGGCTTTCCGACAATGAGAAGCTCTACGAAATGTACAAACAACTGAACGCTCACCTCCAGATTGCCAGCGTCCACGTTTCCAGCCGCGATTGGGCCGCACGCGTGCCCCGAGCCCAGGCGGAGCACCGTGAGATGGTCGACGCGTTGGAGAACCGTTCCGCGGAAGCACTCTCGGACGTTCTCGCCAGGCATGTCGAGCGGGGCAAGGCTGCGCTGCTTTCCGACATCAGTGCAGCTCGGGAATCGGCCGCGCTCTCCGAAGCGTCCAGGTAAGAAGACGGTAAAGATGCTAAACGCTTTCCAAGGAGTAATTCCAATCCTCGTAACGCCGTTCAAGGATGACGGCAAGGTCGACGTGGCCGGTCTGCTGCGGGTCGTTGACCATCTCTACGCGCACGGAGCCCGGAGCGGCTTCGGCGCTTTCGGCAACGCCGGGGAGGGCTACGCTCTCCTGCCTTCAGAGAAGCGCCGGTTGCTCGACGCGGTCGTGCGTCATTTGGACGGCAGAGCCCCGGTGATTGTCGGCGTGGGCGCGACCGGTACGGAGGCCGCCGTCGAAACCTGCAAGGAAGCGGAGGGCCTCGGTGCGGAGGGCTTGATGGTCCTGCCGCCGTACTACTTGCGCCCCGATGCGGACGGCCTGATGTTCTTCTATTCCGCGATCAGCGAGGCGATCGGGATTCCGATCATGGTCCAGGACGCGCCGCTCCTCACGCAGGTAGCTATGCCCCCGGCGCTGCTCGCGCGCATGGCGCGTGAAATCGAGCATGTGGACTACGCGAAGATCGAGGCACCGCCGACCGCCCCCAAGATCACCAGGACAGTCGAAGCCGTCGGCGGCATGCTGACGCTGCTCGGAGGACTGAACGGGCAGTTCATGATCGAGGAGTGGCAGAGGGGATCCCGGGGAATCATGCCGGGCAGCGACATGGTTTCGACCTACTGCTCGATCTGGAACGCGCTTGAAAACGATAACCTCGATTCGGCATGGAGCCTGTTCCAGCGGGCGCTGCCCTTGATCCGATACGAACTGCAGCCCGGACTGGGCGTTTCGGCCATGAAGCACAATCTCTTGCACGAGGGAGTTCTCGCGAACGCCGTGGTCCGGCACCCTACCCGTTCGCTCGATGAATCCGGGTTGCGCGAGCTCGATGCTCTGCGGTCATTGGTTGGGACGAACAGTCAGCCGTGCCGCTAGATCGAATCGCTTCGATCGAGGCGTTTTCGATCAGGCTGCCTCGTGACGCGGCAGCGGTGACGGGGACCGCGGGGTCGCCGACCACTCTGGCTGCCGGCGGGTTTGACTACCGCTGGTCGGAAACGAACAGCACGCTCTATTCGCTGAATTTCGAAGCCGCCCTGGTCAGGGTGACGTTGGAGTCAGGCTTGGCCGGGTGGGGCGAGGCCCAGGCGCCGCTCGCTCCGGATGTCGCGTGTCTGATTGTCGAGCAATTGCTGCGCCCGGCGGTCGAGGGCCAGGATTTCGACGGCTCCCCCGGCGCGGTGAGGTCGCTGTGGAATCGGATGTACTCGGCCATGCGCGTTCGTGGGCAGACGGGCGGCTTCATGCTCGATGCGATTGCCGGGGTCGACATCGCCCTGTGGGACCTGGCCGGCAAGTCTCGCGGGACTTCGGTCGCGGACTTGCTGTCATCTTCCGCCCCCAGGAGCAGGATTCCTTGCTATCTCTCGGGGCTCCCGGGCGCAACGAACGCGGAGCGGGTGGAGCGGGCGCGGGAGGCTTGGGGTACAGGCTTTCGCATCTTCAAGCTCTTCTACGACCGCACGGAAGACGAGCTCTTCGATCTCATCGACCGCCTGCGCGAAGCCTTGGGGCCGGACGTCTCCATCGCGGTGGACGCTCTCTGGCGGCTTGACGAAACTTCGGCGCGCAACTTCGGCAAAAAACTTGACGAGCGCGGAGCCCTCTGGCTAGAGTGCCCGCTGGCTCCCGAGTCCCCGGCCGGTCACGCCGATTTGGCGGCCGGGATCCGCACGCCGATCGCACTGGGCGAGAGCTACCGTACTCGCTACGAGCTGGCTCCGTTCCTGGCGTCCGGCTGCGTCCGGTGGTTACAGCCTGACATCGGCCGTTGGGGCATCACCGAAGCGGCCGAACTTGCGCGGGACACCGGCGCCGGCGCTCGCATCGTCCCCCACATCAGCATCGCCATGGGACCTCAGATTGCCGCGGCCCTGCAATTCGCTGCTTCGTCGAGCAATGTCGGGCTCGCCGAGTACAACCCGGTCGTCTTCACGGTCGCCAACCGCTATCTCGATCGGCCCCTCGAAATCGACGGCGCCGAGTACCTCGTGCCCGACGGTCCGGGCCTGGGCGTCGAACTCGACGAGTCGGCAGTAAGGGCGGTTGCGGGCAGAGTGAATGTCACTCGGCTTTCGTGATTCGAGTCTCGTGATTCGTGACCCGGGGAATGTACGGCTCGACGGGCTTGCGGCTTGCAATGGTCAGGCGTCGTTTCCCTGCCCTCGCGACAGCCGCTCCAGCGCCAGCAGGTTCATCATCAAACGGCGGAGCGGGTGATAGTGGTCTTGGCGCGCCCCATGATAGGAGGGCTTGAAGCTGAATCGCCGGTCCTCGCCCAGGCTGTAGCTCGGGTAGCCGAAGCGGCGCAATGAGAACTTCTCGTCCTGCACTTTTTGGGCGAGGTTGAAGTAGTGCGCGGCCCACTCGGCGCCGCTGTGTTCGTAGATCTTGAGCGTCGATACGAGCACCTCCTGATTCGCCCACATGCTCTTGTAATAGAACTTCTCGCCCTTGATCCGCAGCTCGGGCCGGTTGCCGGCCAGCTTCATCGACGGCCACTCGTAGCCGCCCGCTCCGACGTTGATCCATTCGGGCAGCCCGCCGTAGACATGGTCCCAGCCGATGTCGAGGTGCTGCCGGACTTGCCGCGCCGCCAGGTCGAACATGCCCTGATCGCGCCGCCGCAGCGCTTCGTCCATCACCATCCACAGGCACTGGCAGCAGTGGCCGAGCAGCGACTTGTTGCGCTCCGACGGAATCGGGCTGAAATCCTGGTTGCGGTACTCGTTGGTGAGGCCGATCTCCGGGTTGTGGTGCTTGTGGAGGATGGCGTCCACGCAGAAGTCGGCGATCGATTCGAGCTCCGGGTCGGGGCCGCGGTTGAGCATCTGTGTGACGGTTTGCAGCGTGACCATCCAGTTGCCTTGAATGCGGGCTCCCGGATGCGGCGCGTACTTGTCCTTGAAGTCGGGCCGGTTGACGTAAGCGAACATTTTCTTGAGCAGCGCGATGCTCGCCTCGCGCGCTTCGCCGTCCCCGGCCGCGGCGGCGTACTCCTGCAGGCCCTCTGCAAGGAAGAACATGCCGTACACGTCCCCGTCCACGCCGGGTTCGAACGGCTTGACGATCTCGCCCTCGCGCGAGAGATCGATGGCGTAGAAGCCGTCCGCCTGGCGGGCGTGCTCGAGCCAGAACTCTTTTGCCTTGCGAGCGATGTCCAGGTGCCGCGGATCGCCTCCGAGGTGGTTGTACAGGAAGCTGTACACCCAGATGCCGCGCCCTTGATACCAGTGATATTTGTTGTCGCTGAGGCGTGTGCCGTCGTAATCGAGCGCGGTCATGAACCCGCCGAGCCGGTGGTCGATTCCGTGGGCGGACCAGAACGGAAGCTGGACGTCGAAAAGCTCCGTACGGTAGGCGTCGCGGAGTTGCTCGAGGTTGCCGCCGCTGAGTTGATCGCTGGGTTGGGGATAGCGCTTCGGAACCGCGGCTTCACTCGGCCGGGCCGGCGTCGCCAACCCGGCCACGCCGGCGCTTGCCGCGGTGAGGAAGCACCGTCGATTCGAGCCCGACATGTTGTGAAAGCGCCGGTGGGCAGCTCCGGCCTACGCGATCAACTCCTTGATCAGCTCTCCACCCGTCTGGCTGAGCTGTTTCTCGCGGCCTTGGGCAAAGTACGTCAGCCGGGTGTCATCCAGGCCGAGCAGATGCAGCAGAGTGACATGCATGTTCTGGATCGGATGCACGGTCTCGACCGCATTCCTGCCCGTCTCGTCGGTGGCTCCGACGATCTTGCCGCGCGGCGCGCCGCCTCCCGCAATCCAGAAGGCCATGGCCGGGGCGTTGTGATCGCGGCCCCAGACAGCTTGGCCGCCCCGGAGGCCGTTATCCGGAGTGCGCCCGAATTCTCCCGCCCATACGACAAGGGTCTCTTCCAGCAAGCCGCTGCGCTTCAAGTCCTTGAGCAGGCCTGCAATGGGCCGGTCGATGGAATCGAGTCGTTTCCCATGGGCTTTCTCGATGTAATCGTGCGAGTCCCATCCGGAAACGATCACCTGCACGAACCGCACTCCGCGCTCCACCAGTCGCCGGGCCAGCAGGCACCGCCGGCCGACCGAATCCACCTCGGAATTGTCGGACCCGACTCCATAGAGCTCGCGCGTGGCCTTCGGCTCCAAGTCGATATTGATGGCCTCCGGCATTTCCGCCTGCATCCGGAACGCCAGCTCGTAGCTCTCGATCCGGGAAGCCAGCTCGTCGTGATGCGGATGCCGTTGCGAATGGCTGCGGTTCAGTCGTCCGATGAAGTCCAGCGTCTTGCGCTGCTGGTGCTCCGTCACGTATTCCGGCGGCCTAATGTCCAGCACTGGCGCGCCTTGCGACCGCAGGGGCGTCCCTTGGTAATGCGCCGGCAGGAACCCGTTCGACCAGTTCCCAGCCCCGCCCTGTGGAAAGGCCAGATCGGGCAGGACTACGAAACCGGGCAGGTTCTGGTTCTCGGTGCCCAGCCCGTAGGTCACCCAGGCGCCGATCGCCGGGTCTCCACCGAACCGGTTTCCCGTATTGAGGTGATACAGCGCCGTCGGATGGTTGACGGAGGTCGCCTGCAGGCCCCGGTAAAAACAGACGTCGTCCACGCAATCGGCGAAATGGGCAAGCTTGGCGTTGATCTCGATGCCCATGCGGCCGGCGCGGCGGAAGTCGAACGGACTGCGGACGAAGTAACGCTTGCCCGTGTTCATGCTGGCTTCGAACTTGTTTCTCTCCTTGACGAACTCGGTCATGTGGAGATCGACAAGCTTGGGCTTCGGATCGAACGTGTCGATGTGGCTGGGACCGCCCTCCATCAGCAGAAAAATGCAGTTCTTGGCCGTGGCGTCATGGTGCGCGCGTTTGGGGGCGAGCACTCCCGCCTGGGCGCGGTCTTTCTGGAGCATCGCCGACAGCGCGATTGTCCCCAGCCCCATGCCGGAGTGGTACAGGAGTTCGCGGCGGGATGGTTTTGCGGTAAGGACGGGGCGTTTCATTGATCAGTACACGTACACGAATTCGTTGGAGTTGAACAACGCCAGAGTCAAATCGGCCCATGCGCGTGTGCCGGCCGGCATCTCGCTCGGGTGCGGATGGTGCTCGTAAGGTCCGGTATATGCGGGCTGAACGAATTCGAAGCGTTCTCCGGTCAGCTCGCTTGTAATGGTGTGGACGATGTCTTCCGGCAAGCGTCGGGCGGCAGCGGGATTCTCCGCATGGTGCGCCGTCATCTCCGCTATGAACTCTGCCGTCCAATCGCGCTCATCGCTGGTGGGACCGCGGCTGAACGCCCGTCGGAACGCGTTCTCGACGCGCATCCCCTCAGGCAGGGAGTCCAGGCGCTGCGCCATGATCAGCGCCAGGTCGCGCGACAGTTCGGCATTGAGCAGGGCGAACGCCTGGGTCGGTACGGTGGATGATTCCCGGCGCTCGCAGGTCAGGTCCGGATTAGCGCCGTTGAACACCTCGATCATGGGGTCCATCATGCTGCGCCGCTGGAAACTGTAAACGGAACGGCGGTTGCGTCTCCGCCGGGTCGGCTCGGCTTCGTAGACCGGCTGGAGGGTTCCCATCGCATGCCGCGGCTGGTGCGCTACATCCGGATTGATCTGGGCGTACGTGCCGGGACCGCCCGTGAAGTCGCTCAACTCGCCGGCAGCCGCCATCATGCTGTCGCGAATTTCCTCGGCTTCCAGCCGGCGGGGCGAGAACCGCGCCAGGTAGATATTCTCCGGGTCGACCTTGTCCACCAGCTCACGGTTCGGGTGATCGCTGGCTCTCCTGTACGCCTCCGAATACAGGATCACTCGATGGACGGCCTTTACGCTCCAGCCCTGCTCAATGAAGAATGTCGCCAGCCAATCCAGCAGTTCCGGATGCGAGGGCTTCTTGCCCATCTTTCCGAAGTTGTTCGCGTTCGAAGCCAGCCCGCGCCCAAAATGGTATTGCCAGACGCGATTGACCAGAACCCGGCTGGTCAGCGGATTGCCTGGATCCGCGATCCAGCGGGCCAGCGCGCTTCGGCGTCCGCTGAGGCGGTCCGGGATCTGCGGAGCTGGCAGATCGGAATAGCGCGCCACCGCTTCGAGCACCCCTGGTGAAACCTCCTCCCCGGGCGCCTGGATGTCGCCTCCGGCCAGAACATGCGTTTTTGCTCCGGCGTAGTCCCCCGGCTGCAAGTAGCTGTTCCGATATCTCAGGAACTCCCACTCGGGCACGTAGCCATTGCTGACCGTCATGGCCAGAGGCTCGAACCGCAGCACGGACAGCTTGTGCATGATCACCCGTTTCCGCAGCAGCTTGAGCAGCTCAGCCTGCTCGCTGCTCAGGAACCGCTGCAGCGTAGTGGTCCGGGCGGTGGCGGCGGCTTCCGGTCCCTTCTCCCTCGCGAGTCGCTCGCGGGCCGCTTCGTGGAGGTCGTTCATCCGGCGTTCCAGCTCTTCCAGGCGGGTCTGGATAGGCTTGCGCCCCTGGTCGAAGCCTTCCGTCGATTCTGACGGCAGGAACGGCAACGGGCGCCTCGCGAAAGCCGTCTTCGCGAAGACGGCCTGCATGCGGTAATAGTCCTTGGTAGGGATCGGGTCGAACTTGTGGTCGTGGCAGCGGGCGCAAGCCAGCGTCAACCCCAGGAACGACTGTCCTACGTGGTGCGTCACGTCGTCCAGGAAGAGCTGCCGGGTCACGGCCGCGACGGCCATGCCGGTATGCTCCCAAGGCCCCATCCTGAGAAAGCCGGTCGCCAGAATCGCCTCGGGATCGTCCGGGAACAGCTCGTCGCCGGCGATCTGCTCGAGCACGAAACGGTCGTAAGGCTTGTCGCTGTTGAATGCGCGGATGACGTAGTCCCGGTAGCGCCAGGCATTGGGCCGCATGAAGTCATTGGAGTAGCCTGCGGTATCGGCGTAGCGCGTCACATCGAGCCAATGACGCCCCCACCGCTCGCCATAGCGGGGAGAGTCCAGCAGGCGCTCGACGACTTTCTTGTAGGCCCCGTCGGATTCGTCGTCCAGAAAAGCCTGCACCTCTCCCGGAGTCGGAGGCAGGCCCGTCAGGTCGAACGTCAAACGCCGGATGAGCGTTCTCCTGTCGGCTCTCGGAGCGGGTTCGAGCCCCTTCTCCGCCAGTCGCGCCAGGACAAAGCTGTCCACCGGAGTCTGCACGGCAGAGGGGTCTACTTTTTCGGTTGGGGGCGCAACGCGTTTCACCGGCCGGAACGCCCAGATATCGCCTTCTTCGAAATCCCACTTCGCCGTCGAGCGCCCATCCGCATAAGGAGCTCCCGCTGCGATCCATGCGCGAAATGCGTCCCGGGTCTCTTGGGGAAGTTGCTTCTCCGCCCCTCCGGGTGGCATGGCCAGCTCGCCGGCATGATCGATGGCCGACATCAGCAAGCTGTCGCCGGGGGATCCGCCCACGATGGCCGGGCCTCGCTGACCGCCCTTCAGTGCGGCCTCCCGAGTGCGCAGGTCAAGATTGGCGAAGACGTTCCCTTCGCCGTGGCAGCCCAGGCACTGCTGTTTCAGTACCGGCTGGATGGTGTTCCGGAACAGTTCGGCGGGAGAATCCGCGGCGTTGGCGGAAGTCGCTCCGACCAGGCCGGAAATGAAAATCAGACCTGACCGCAGGAAACGAAGTCCTGACCCCGCGCGGACCGCTTTCGTTAGTCGCCGCATGTGATCCCACAACACAGCCCGCCGTCCGATATCCCGTTCCCGTACTCCCCTGCGGCAGACAGACGGCCGATCACCCTGCAATGCTTGTTCCCTATGGTAGCGCGAGACATCGGCCGGCAGCTCTCGGTGCTGTCGGTTGAATGACGCCCCTACGGGGCGGCTTCCCGCTGCCTCGCAACCAGGTTCGCACGCGCCTCGCCGTACTGCCGCTTGATGTCTTCCTTCTCCGCCTCGGTGTTCCACGGGCCGGTTTCCATGGCCTGCTGGAGAACTTGATCCAGGCGGTCGATGAAGTACTGCGCGTCTTCGTGCGACCGAATCGGCTTGTCGTCGACCACCACTCTCACCGGCATCGTGGCCGCGAACGGGAACGGCCGCCGGATCGGATGGGTCGCGTACTTCGCGCGCGTTCGCACCGCGAACCATCCGCTGCCGTCGATGGTCACCTCTTCGTCCAACGTCGCGATGCGCTTCTCTCCGGCCGGCTCCAGCGTCGCCACGACCTTGTTGTTGAAGAGCAATTCGATCGACTCGATCGGCATGATCGAGCGCACTTCGGCCTTGGCTCGCATCGCGTGGGATCCGGCCGGCAGGTTGATCGTGTCGCCGGGGTCTTTCCCGTTGATCGTGAAGTAGACCAGCGGTCCGGCGCTGACGAAGCTGCGTCCGGCCCGGAAGTCCGCGATCCACTTGTCGTAATCGAGTTGTTTCCCGGTCTTCACGTAAACGCGGTTCGAGCCGATGATGTAGCTGCGGTAGAAGTTGCCGAAAGCGTCCTCGCCGGCCGATGCCACCACGTCATAGCCGCAGTTCCACGCTCGGTAGAGCGGCTCCATCCCTCCGATGGAGTTGACCTCGACGAAGTCGACCGTCCCGAGCGCCAGGTCGGCCGAAAAGTTGCGCCCGGCTCCGTGCGCGTACCCGGCCAGGGCGCCTTGAGCCCGCGCGACCATGTTCGGCACGGTGTTGGACGGATGCAGGCTCGCCACGACCGTGTTCTGGTAGCCCACGTAATCGGGAATCACGTAGTGCTCCTTCAGATTCAGGTAAGCTCCGTGCCCCCAGAACGGCGGGTGATATTCCTGGTTGTGGTAGAGAATGCGCTCGCTGGTCGAAACAGGATCGGGCTTGCCCGTGAAGTAGGCGATGTCGGGAATGCGCTGCTCCTTGTTGCAGATCAGGTTGTTCAGTACGTGGATGTCTTCCGCGTCCCCCTGGAACATCATCGTCTCGGGCGGGTTGTAGTAGACCCCCGAATAGTTCATGTGGAAATGGTTGCCGCCGTCCCACCAGCCCTTGTCGCGCGCCTTGTCGAGGCGCTTCAGGCGAATGGTGACGGACTCGGGACGGTCCTCCCGAACCGTCACTTCCTGATCGACCGGAAGGAACTCGAACCCCTTGGCCACGCCCAGCGTCGTCTTGCCCGGCGGCAGGTCGATCTCGAACTCGCCGTCCGTGTGGAAGTAGTGGTACTCCTTCTCGTCCATGTGGTCGTACATGATCCAGTCGACGCGCAGCCAGCTTTCCTGGGGCGCGTAGGAACGGCCGTCCGCCGCGTTCAGATGAACCCGCGCGGCCGTCACGCCGCTCGTGCCGTCGTCGACGATCTTCACCCGCAGCTTGCCCATCGGGCGCTTGTAGACCAGCTTCTTGGGTTCGATCTGCTCGAGCTTGCCGCCGAACCAGTGGAACAGCCACAGCGTGGTGTCGCCGGTCTCGTTCGAGATGAACGCGATGCGGTTGCCGTCCGGCGACCAGCGCGGGCTGGTGCGGTCGAAGTCGCCGTACGTCAGCGGGAAGTAGTCGCCGCCCTTCGGGGGCATCGCCCAGAGTTGCTGCCACTGCCGCCCAAGGTACGAGCTGTAGACCATCTTCGCCCCGTCGGGTGAGATTGTCGGCCGCGCCCGCCACGTCGTTTCCTCGTAGTGGAACCGCGTCATCTCGGCGTCGGGCTCTGCTTTCATCCAATAGAATCCCCCCGAGCCGTGCTTGTTGTGCCGGTTCGTGATGAAGATCAGTTCCTTGCTGTCGGGCGTCCAGGTGGGGTGGAGGTGCACCGCCCACTCGCCGTAGTAGACCGTCCGCGGTACGAGTTGGAACTCCTTGGTGATGGCGTACGGCTCGCCGAGCTTGCCGTCGGCGAAATCCATCATCCAGATGTTGTAGCGGCCCTGGGGCCGGCTGGAAACGAAGGCCAGGCGTTTGCCGTCCGGCGACCACTCCGGCTCGACGTTGATCGATACGCCGGAGGTCAGCGGCGTGACCTCCCCGGTTTCCAGGTCAAGCAGCTTGAGGTGGATCTCTTCGTTGATCTCCGACGTGTATGCGATGTAGCGGCCGCCGGGATGCCACGAGGGCATCGATTCGTAGGCCGCTCCTTCGGTAAGTTCATACGCCGTCGTTTCACCGACTTTGATCTTCCAGATCGAGCCCTTCATGCCGAAGGCGATTTCCTTGCCGTCCGGGGACCAGCTCGGGTAGTTCGGGCCGTTCGTGATCTGCGGGAGATAGCACTCCAGGATGTAGGGTTCGCCCGTCATGATCTTCGAGAAGACCCGGCGGCGCCCCTGCGCGTCGGCGTGGTCGGCCGCCGCCGCGAGAGCGAGCAGAACAAGGGGGATGCAGCGTAGGTGTGAGAGTCTCATGGCTCGGATATGGGTATGCCGTTCAGTTACGAAACACGATCATTCAGTCTCAGTCGCGCGATCATCTCCGCGCGGTCGCATCGTTATGGCCTGCATTTCTTCACTCGGCTCCATCCTGCAGAGCGTGGCAGCGGGCAGGGACGTATCGTTTGGGGATCATCGTGACGGTTGTCGTCCAATACGTGCCGATCTTGTGTTCGACGATGGAGCCCATCAACATGTGCGCCTCCCACTTGGTCAATCCGCAATCCTCACGCAGCCAGCGGATCATGTCGGAGTTCGCCTCGCGCAGGCGCGAATCCGTATCGGCCTCCTTGGACGGGTTGCTGACGATCGAGGCGATGTGCGTGTCGTTGACGAGCCTCGGGCCGGTAAGGTTCTTGTTCTTGACGACGCGCACGGTGAATTGCACGTCCATCGACGTTTCGATGCCGGCGCCAAAACCCTCGCCGTCTCCTTGTTGCGCGTGTCCGTCGCCGAGATAGAAGTAGGCGCCCTCGTGAAAGACGGGGAAGTACATCGTCGCGCCTTCGACGACGTCGTTGTAGTCCATGTTGCCGCCGTGGATGGACGTCGGACTGTAGGCCTTCGTCGACTGTCCCGGCTCGCCGACGCCGATCGTGCCCAGCATCGGCCGCACGGGCAGCTCGATCTTCCAGTCGGAGCGCATCTCGGGCTTCAGCCGGGGGCTCGTCGTGAGCTTCTCGAGATCGATGTCCCACGGGACGAGGTCGCCGCGCTCCGGTCGCACGGCATGCATACCGAAGATCGGCTCGCGCGCGTTTTCGGTGTCGCCGGGCTTGATGCGGGCATCCGGGATGCCGCTCGTCGTGTAGCCGTAGTTGCGGTTCACGCGGACCTTGTCGAGATGGACTTCCAGGGCGTCGCCCGGTTCGGCGCCCTCGATATGGAACGGTCCGAACAGGGGGTTGCCGCCCTCGGGTGCAACGTAGGGGTGTTTCAGGTGGTGGATGCCCTTTTGGTCACCCCCGCCCGAGTCCCACGTCTTGGTGATGACCGTGTCTCCCGACTTGATGCGAAGAATCGGTTCCTTGTGGGCGGAAAGGTTGCGCGAGTGGTGATCGGGATAGATCTCGTAGGTTTCAGCGCCGGCCAGGTGGCCGAAGAGCAGGGAAACCGCGAGATAGAGGGGCGCGAGCCTGCGGGTCATTCGTCACCTCCGAATTGATGACAGCGAGGGGGCAGATACTTCTTCTTCATGAGGGTGGCGATGGAGCCGTAGTAGGTGACGATCTTGTGCTCGACGACGGAACCGAGCAGCATGTGCGCCTCCGGTGACGTAAGTCCGCAGTCGTCCTGGAGCCAGTTCAGCATGTCGGAGTTCGCGGAACGGACACCGATATCCATGTTGCTGTTGAACTCGGGTTGGCTCGCGATCGACACCAGGTACTCGTCATTGATGAGCCGCGGGATGCGCAGCCTCTTGCCCTTGTGCAGCTTCACCGTGAACTCGACGTCCATCGATGTTTCGACGCCCGCGCCGAAGCCCTCGCCGTCGCCTTGCAGCGCGTGTCCGTCACCGACGTAGAGGTAGGCGCCGGGGGCGAATACCGGCAGCAGCACGGTTGCGCCCTCGACGATGTCGTTGTAATCGATGTTGCCGCCGTAATCGCCGGACGGTCCTGACGTGCGCACCTGATATCCCGGCGGGGCGGGCGCCACGCCGATGCAGCCCAGCATCGGGCGCGCCGGCAGTTCCATGTTCCAGCCGGATTTGTCCTGCGGCCGCAGCCGCGGCGTGACGGTCTTCTTCTCGAGATCGACGTCCCAGGGAATCAGCGTGGCGCGGCCCGGCCGCACCCTGCCCATGCCGTAGTTCGTGTCATGGATCTTCTCGCCCGGATTCAGGATGCCCGGCTGCACGGCGAAGGTCGTGTAGGCGTCCTTGCGGTTCAGCCGGATCTTGTCGATGTGGACTTCGAGCGTATCGCCGTACTCGGCGCCCTCGACATGGAACGGACCCATCAGCGGATTCCCCTTTACCGGGTACCGGTACGGATGCTCGATGTGCCAGACGCCATCGCGGTCTTTGCCGCCCGAATCCCAGGTGCGTGTCTTGACGGTGTCGCCCGATCGAATGTGGGCTATCGGCTCCCTCTCCGCGGAAAAGACGGGAGAGTGATGCTCGGGGTAGACTTCGTGGACGGCCGCGGACGCGGACAGGGCCGAGCCCGCCAACAACGCAAGGACTCCGGAGATACGTCGGACCATAGGGAGGCTCCTGTTCCAGAAGGAAGTATCCAAATTCTATTGTCTGTGGCGGCGCGCATACTATGATAGCCCCCGGAGCTTGCACGTAGGGAATCGCAGGGTGCGGGCGGCGGTTCGTGATCCTTGTCTCGTGATTCGTGGGCCGGAGGTGGTCTTGCCTGTATTTCTCACCACGCGGCGAGGCGAAGTGGGTGAGAGGGCCGTCAGGACGAGGCGCAAGCCGGGCGGAGGAAAAAGGCGCGAGCCGCTTGGCGCGCGCAGGCGTACTTGAACCGTACGTTGAGCACGGCAAGCAAACGCAACGAAGTCCTGGCGGTCATATCGCGTGCTTCGACCGTTGGGTGGTGAGAAATGCAGGCTAGCCGCCGTTGCCGGAGGAGGCCGCCGCGCGGGTGTTAGAATGATCCCCGAGGCAATCTCATGTCCTCTGCAACCACTCCCGCACGCGGTGTTCGACAGGCGACGGCGGTGGATCTCTACCACACTGACGGCTACACCTGGGCCATCGAACAAGCTGACGCACTGCGGCGCCGCGACTTCGATGCCGTCGATTGGGACAATGTGATCGAGGAAATCGAGGACTTGGGCAGAAGCGAAGAACGCAGCTTGAAGAGTCAGTACGCCAAGGTCATCGAGCACTTGCTCAAACTCCAATACCGGCGGCAATGGGAAACCGGACCTGTCCCCGGCTGGAGAACTTCCGTCAATAACGCCCGGCGCGAAATCGAAAAGGTCCTGCTGGAAAATCCCGGGCTCGGGGGCAAAAGCGATGAGGTCTTCGCCACGGCATGGCGCCATGCCAAGGGAGATGCCATTGCAGCTTTCGTGAACCACGACGTGGAAGCCATCGTGGACGAGGCGCAATACCCCCGCGAACAGAAACGCCTGACCCGCTCCTGGAACGAGGTGCTGCCCGCCGGCTGCCCCTATACCCGCGCACAGGTCGAGGCCGCTCACTGGTGGCCGGAACGCCGCGGTCTCCCATTGACCCTGGAACGGCCGCAGTCCGGCGGCCGCGAACCCGATTAGCCTGCATTTCTCACCACGTGGCGAGGTGAAGTGCGTGAGAGGGCCGTCAGGACGAGGCGCGAGTCGGGCGGAGGAAACTAAAAACTAAAACCCGCCGCACTGCCGCTTCAGGTCGCTTTCGCGTGGCTCAACAGCGCTTCCTTGATGCCTCGCGCCGCGAAGATTTCATCGCCGTCGCGCATGCACTGCGTGGTCAGGCTGGATCTCGGTTCGTCGCCGCCGCCGTTGATCAGGACGCGCGGCTGTCCTTCGCGGAGTTGCCGGTAGATATCCCGCCCCGCGGCGGTGATGACGTTCTGGTCCCAGGAGAAGTGCACGTTGTTGTACCCCTGCGTGTTGTCGACCAGCTCCGCCGTGCAGCCGGGAACCTCGTTCAGTACATCGGCGATGTACTGCGCCTTCTTGTTCCAGCCTTCCAGCACCGCGTCATGGTCAAGCGACGCGTAACGCCGAACGGCGGCGACGATGCCCATGATCTCCTCTTTTCCGACCTTCATGCCGCGGCCGATGGACTTGTACGGCGAGTGGTTGAGAGTGGCGGCTTCGATGAGGTCCTTGCGGCCGGCCAGAATCCCGGAGGACTGCGGTCCGCGCAGGCCCTTGCCGCCGCTGATGACCACCAGGTCGGCGCCCGCTTCCGAATAGCGCGTCATGATGTCGGGCGGCGGCAGCTCCGATGCGGCGTCAACCAGGACCGGCACGCCGTGCTCCTTGCCGATCTCGATCATCTCTTCGGGCATCAATGTCCCCGGCGGATTGTCTTTCCTTCGATAGACCCTGGCCAGGACGGCGATCATGGCGGTCTTGTCGCTGATCTTGTCGATCATGCCCTGCTTCGTGTCCGCGTCGACCATCTTCATGCCGGCCGCGCGATAGGCCCGGTCGTAGTTGAAGCGTTGCTGGGTCTGCGTGAGGCACTCGACTTTGTCCCAGGTCGGATGCGGCAGGGCTTCGATCTTTTCCTGGTCCGTGCCCGTCAGGCAGGCCGCCGCCCCGAGCAGCATCGCCGAGAACGAACCGGCGCTCACCACCGCGGCTTCAGCGCCCATGACCCCGGCGATGTAGTCCCCCGCTGCTTTGTTGAGGGCGTTCATGTCGATGAAGTAGTCGTTGGCTTCCTCCATCGCGCGCATGACCTCGTCCGGCATGCGTGACCCGCCGATGACGGTGTTGTGGCCCTGGCAGCTCAGAAACGGACGCAGGCCGAGCCAGCGGTTGTAGATGCTATCCTGGCCCCAGCCCATGGGGTCCTTGAGCCGGGAGGCGGCCGTGCCGCAGGCAGCGGCCAGACCGCTCAGCGCGGCGACCAGCCCGCGTCGGGTGATTTGCAAAGGCGAGAGACTGCTGATTTCCTTGGTGTGAGTGTCCATGGTGACCTCCTGGTTTCAGAGCCGCCTGGGCGGCGTGTGTGGCGGCATGCCGTGCCCCTGCATGATGAATGCAGGTTAGGCTGTCCGGCCCTCGGCAAGAAAGAACTCCCGCAACCGGCGCGCGGCGAAGATTTCTTCTCCGTCCCACTGGCACCGGGTCGTCATTCTGCCGCCCTCGTCTGTGTCGTAGTAGACGATGCGCGGCTCGCCGGCCTTGAGCTTTTCGGCGGCCTCTTTTCCGGTCAGCGGGATGACCTCGCGGTCCCAGCTCAGGCTGATGTCCTCGAAGCCGTGCGCGTTCATGATCTTTTCCGCGTTCAGGCCGGGCACGTCGGCCAACTGGTCGATGATGTAGCGCGATTTCTTGTTCCATCCCTCGATCACCGCTTCATGGTCGAGTGAAACGTACCGGTTCAGCGCCACGACGAAGCCGACGATCTCTTCCTTGCCCACCTTCATCCCGCGTCCGAGAGCGGTGTTCGGCGAGTGGTTGAGCGCGGCGGCTTCGATCAGGTCCTTGCGGCCCGCCAGAATCCCCGTGGATTGCGGCCCGCGAATCCCCTTGCCGCCGCTGATGACGACCAGCTCGAAGCCGGCCGTGGTGTAACGGGTCAACGTGTCGACCGGGGGAAGCTCCGACGCCGCGTCGACCACGACCGGCACGCCGGCCCTCTTGCCGAGTTCGAGGAAGTCGTTGGGCATCATGACGCCGGGTTTCGGGTTGGGATTGTTGTCCCGGCTCGCCAGGCAGGCGAGGAAAGCCGTCTTGCCGCTGATGGCGTTCGCGACCTGCTCCTTGGTCTCGAAGTCCACCAGCGTGGCCCCGCCGGCCCGGTAGGCGTGATCGTACCCGAAGCGGTGGGACGTTTGAGTCAGGCACTCGACCCGGTCCCAGGTCGGATGCGGCAGGGCCTTGACCTTCTCCGGGTCGGTTCCCGAGAGGCATGCCGCCGAAGCCAGCACCATCGCCGAGTACGAACCGGCCGTCACCAGCCCCGCCTCCGCGCCGGTGACCTCGGCGATGCGCCGCCCGGCGGCATCGTTCAACTCGTACATGTCGACGAAATAGTCGTTCGCCTCGGCGATGGCCCGGATCACTTCCGGTGGCATGCGCGAGCCGCCGACTTTCGTGGTATGCCCGCGGCAGGTCAGGAACGGGCGGATGCCCAGCAGCCGCGTATAGATGCTGTCGTGTCCCCAGGCCTTCGAACCTTCCTGCAGCTTCGACGCGGCTGTGCCGCAGGCCGACGCAAGGCCGCTGAGGGCGGCAATCAGTCCGCGGCGGGTCATTTCCAGAGCCCCCGCTCGGGGTGCATCCGGGTCAGCAATGGTCTTGTTCTTCATTCTTTACTCCAACGGCGGCTCGATGGGTGTCCGCGAAGATCATACCAAAACAAACGCCGGGCGCCCGCGGAATTTCGCGGAACGCCCGGCGAAGTGAAACCGTTATCGAACGCGCTAGAAGTTCCAGCGCAGGCCCATCTGCATCTCGCGGCTTTCCAACGCGCTCGTGACCCTCCCGAAGTTGCCCGACAGGATGTACATCTGCGGGGTCAGGAAGGGCGGCGTGTTCGTTGCGTTGTACATCTCCCACCGCAACTGGATCGAGTGACGTTCCGAAACGTCGATGTTCTTGAAGATCGAGAAGTCGAAGCTCGTGCGTCCCGGCTCTTCGAGGATGCTGCGCCCCGTGTCGCCGTACATGCCCTTGCCCAGCAGGATCCGGCTCTCGGGAGTGGCGAGCATGAAGGCGCTCGTGTCGAACCAGCGGTCCAGAGTGCGCGCGCCGCCCGAAAGATTGCCGTCACCGATTCGGAAGGGTCGCCGTGTGCAGTTCGGGCACCCGTCTCCGGGCGTCGGATCGACTCTCGACTGGTGCGGGTGAATGGGCAGCCCCGTGGCCAGCAGGAGAGTGCCGTTGACCTGCCATCCGTCGAGGATGTGCTTGGCGGGGCCGGTCAGGTTCTTGGCGAAGGGCACCTCCCACAGGAATGCGGTCGTCGCGCGGTGGGTGATGTCGAAATCGCCCCGGCCGCGCTCGGCCGTTCGGCGGTCGTGCGGGTTGTTCGGCCGTTGCGCACCGCAGCAGGCGCGGAAATCGAACATCGCCTTCGCCCAGGTGTAGGTCTGCAGGAAGGTGAGTCCGCCGCTGAAGCGCCTCTCCAGCTTGGTCAGCAGGCCATGGTAGCTGCCCGACGCCGAGCTGTCGTGAACCTCGATGCTCCCGAACCCGGCCCAGCGGCGAGTCGGGTTGGCGGTGCCGATCGTGTTCGGCAGATACGCGTTGTACTCCGCCGGGAGGTCGAAGTGGTCCGACTTCGAACCGCTGTAGCCGATTTCGGCAACGAGATCCCACGGCAGAGACTTCTGGATGTTGATGTTCCACTGCTGGACGACGCCCACTGTTTCTTCGACTTGCGCAGCTCGGATGCGGGCGAGAAAGTTCTCGCTGGTGGCCTGGTCGGCCGTCGCCATCGTGATGATCGGTCTGCGCGGCAGGGCGGCCTCCTGGATGTTCGCCGTCCCCGGCGGGTTGGCCGCCAGGTGCGGGACGAAGTTGTTGATCATGTTGACGTTGTAGAAGATCCCGTAGCCGGTTCGGATCACGAAGTCCGTCCCGCCGGTGGGCCTCCAGGCGATCCCGAAACGAGGCGCCCAGTTGTTCTTGCTCACTACGTTCAGGGGAACCCGCGCCGCGCCCGGCGCCGGGAACAACTGGCCCGTAGCCATGTCGAAGTTGCGCGACTCGCCGCGGTCATCCACGAACGGGGAGTTGTACTCCCAGCGGAGGCCGAGGTTCAGGGTCAGGTTCGGAGTGACCTTCCACTCGTCCTGGATGTAGGGGTGCAAGCGCCAGTACTCGAAATCCGGGTAGGTGCCGGCGTTGGGCTTGCCCGGAATGTTGCCCAGCGTTACCCGGTTCGGATTGTCGAGCAGGAAGTCCGACCAGCCGTGGCCCGAGTGGATGCCGTTGAACTGAAACGAGCCGTTGGCGAACTGGATCGTGCGCCGGGAGGTTCGGACGAGGTTGTATTCCAGGCCGGCCTTGATGCTGTGGTCTCCCTTGATGAACGAGACGCTCTGGAAAATGGAGCGCGACTCGTCCCAGATCTGGTTGACGTCGGAGGCGCCGATGCCGCAGCAACCGGTCACGCTGATGCTGACGATGCGTGCGTCGTGCGGGTCCTCGGTCTGGCCCGGAATGCCCAACTCCGTCAGGTTGTTCCATCCGCTGTCGGTGAAACCCGTCCGGCGGAAGTAGAGGTCGCGGTTGTACGAAGCCCGGATTTCGTAGAGCGACGTGTTGGAGAGGAAGTGGGTCCACGTCATCGTGGCGTTCTGCTGCTTCTTCGGGTTGAAGAATGTGAAGCGCGGGTCGACGGAAGCCAGGACATTGATGCTTGCCGGTTGGATCCTCTGGATGCCGTAGCGGCCGAAGATCTTGTTCTTGTCGTTGACGTTCCAATCGCTCCTCAGGTAGAACTGGTCGTCGTCCAAGTCGTTCTTCCTGGTGCCCGAGAAGTTGTTCCTGCCGTCGAACTGCGGGTTGCCGAAGTTCGGCTGCGGCCAGAAGGGAATCACCCTTTTCGCGATGGACGAGATTCGGCTCGACGGAATGACGTGGTTCGGGAAGGCCCCGCAAGTCGCGGCGTCCGCCGGATCCATGCAGGTGGCGATATCCAGGACCGGCCGGCTGGCGAAGAAGGGCTCGCTCAGATCGCCGTTGCGCATGAGCTGCGTCGGATACGTGCCGAAGCCCTGAAAGCTGCGCCGTTCTCCTAGGCTCTCCAGGTTGGCCGTGAAGAACAGCCGGTTCTGGACGATCGGGCCGCTGATCACGCCGCCGAAGGTGTTGCGCGTCAGGGGCCGCTTCGGAAGGTTGGGATTCTCGAAGAAGTTGCGGGCGTCGAGCTCCTCGGCGCGGAAGAAGTGGAACAGCGTGCCGTGGAATTCGTTCGTGCCGGGCCGGATCGAGGTGATGATCTGCGCGCCCGACTGGGTCCCGTACTCCGCGTTGTACCAGCCTGCTTCGACGCGGAACTCCTGAATGGCCTCGACCGAGGGCCGCATCCGGACCATGCCGTGGATGCCGGTTCGCAGCGGAGCGCCGTCCAGGATGATGTTGTTGTTGTGCATCTTCTGGCCTTGCGCCGCGATGCCGTAGCCCGGCCCGAAGCCCGACGTCGTCACGCTGCTGCGCGGCCCGCGGCTCATGCCGGGTGCGAGCAGCGCCAGCCGGAACAGATTGCGGTCGCCCGGAATCGGCAGCTCGCGAATCTTGGCTTCGTCGATGACCGTGCTGATCGTCGTGTCGTCCGTCTGAACCGTCACCGCGTCGGCCTGCACCGTGATCTGCTCGGTGACGGCGCCGATCTGCAGCGTCAGGTTCTGGCGGCGGACCAGATCGACCTCCAGTCGCACGTCGGTCGCGACGGCGCGGCTGAAGCCTTCCATCGTGGCCGCGACTTCGTAGAGGCCGATGTCCAACGCGGTGACCGCATAGTCGCCGCGCTCGTTGGTCTCGACCGTCCGCTCCTCCTGCGTGCCTACGTTCGTGACGGCAACGCTGGCGCCCGGAATCGCGGCGCCGGATTCGTCGGTTACGGTTCCGATGATGCTGGAACTGGTGCTTTGCGCAAACGTAACTCCCGCGCCAAGGGACATCGCCAGAGCCAAGGTGATAACGACAAAGGCGTCATTCAGCCTCCCCGCTTTCGAAAAAGCCGGGGTGCGCCAACAAGAACTTCTCTTCTCGTACATTCCACTGCTCCCATGTTCTTCAGGTCGATGCCGACGGGCCGGGCGGGTTGCAACCGGCTTTTCGCCTGACCAGGCGCTGTCGGTATCGGGGCTGCCTACACGGAGACGTGTATGCATCGCACAAGAGGATAGCAATTTCCAGACCGTTACGGAAGGTCTCGAAAGCAGGTTTCAGGCTTTTGGGGCGAGGGAGCGAAAATCACAGCGCCGCAAGACACAGGACGGCGACAAGCGCCGTGCCCGCGTCATTACCGTAAAAACGCAGTAAAACCCCTGTTTAGACTCCTTCGAGCGATCTTCGTGCCCCTTCTAGGCGGCCGGCGGCCCTCCGCGGCTCATGCTGATGGGCCGGCCTTCGTTCAGCATGCAGAACAAAATATGCTTCAAACGGTTCGGTCGGAGCTGGAACAAGTCATGAGATCGGTGGCGAGACAGGGGCACCACAAGCCGGGGGTGTTTCCGCCTGACGGATTAGGCCGCCTCCAAACTATGAGAAAACGGATACGACAACGAATCCGCGATCCCCGAAGCGCCCCAGGTTATCAGCCGGGACGAGACGCCGCCCGATCCCCTCAGCACCCCGCCAAGGCCGGAGACGCCGAAACCCTTATGCCGCTTCGCCAGCCGCGCCGCTCTCGGTCTCGGACTCGGGCTGCGGCCACTGGTCGATGCGGTTTCGCTCTTGCGCCAAGTCGTAACGCATCTGTAAGACAAGCCACGAATCCGCCGAACCCCACCCAGCAGCTTCCAGCTTCAGCGCCAACGTCGGCGAGATGGCCGCGTGTCCGTTCAACACGCGAGATAGCGCCGTCCGCGAAACCCCCAACTTCAAGGCCGCCGCCCCAACGCCCATATCGCGCCCGCTGTTCACCCCTTCCATGCACCCGTGATAAATATGCCCCCCTGGATGCGCCGGGTTGCGCCGCATCCATGCGTCGTAGCTTACCTTGTCGCTCATGTTGCACCCCTTTTAGTGGTAGTCCATCAAGTCCACATCAAACACGTGCTCGCCCTCGATACGGAAAACGACCCGCCAATTTTCCGAAACCCGGACCGCCCAAAAACCCGCCCGATTACCGCTCAGCCGATGCAGCCGATAACCCGGCCGCCCGCCCAATGTCCGTAGCGGCTGCGGCGTGTCTAACGCTTCCAGAATATGCCGCAAACGCCTCACGTGAGCCGCATGAACCTTGCTTGCGTCACCCCGGCCAAAGAACCGCCGAAGCCCGCTGTGTTTGATATTCCATATCGCCACTAAGTATAATGTACCTCATGGGAGTACAAAGAGCGGGCAGTTTTCAAGCGGTTTCAAAAAAATTAACCGAAGGCCGGCAACGGTCTCGACTTCGAGAAGCCCGCCGGAGGCAATCTCAGCACCCCGCCAAGGCCCGGACCCCCGCCCGCGATCCGCGAAGCGCCCGGTTCGAAATGACAAGGATTTGTTGCGCGATTGATTCCGGCGGTGTCGCTGAACATGGCATCTCCAAGTGCGCACACGCACTCCGATAGAGTTTATGAGAAGCCGCGTTGATGTTCGACCCCCTGCAAAACAAATCTCTTGCTGCTCCGCTAGCCCGTGGTAAAAGTCACGCAGGCTGCGTTACGCGCCCCGGGGCCGATGGCGTAACGCCTGGCCGTTGCAGGAACGTGGCGCTGCGATCTCCGCGCAGCCGAGCGGAAACGGCGCGTAACCCTTTGGGCGACGGACATTTGCGGTCGTCAGCTTTGTCGTTCGTCGGAGGAGATCACCCGGATCGCCATCCTCCTCACTTCGCGC